>NZ_JAHLYO010000009.1:0-221651 GCF_025128015.1 Synechococcus sp. CS-1333 | reverse complement strand
TTTCACCCCGCCGGCGCGCATCTCCAGCTCCAGCTCCGTTTCCTCCAGACGCATCAGCTCCTGCACCTGGCGGCCCAGCGTGATCTCCTGCTCATGGCTCAGCAACGGCACGCGGCCGATGTCCCGCAGATACGAGCGCACTAGGTCGCCGTCCACGGGGGGCAGGGAACGGGGCAGAACCACGGGCCGGGGGTCGGCATCGGCCAGCGACTCGACGGGCCGGGACGGGGAGAGAGCGACGATCACGGCGTGGTGTTTTGACAGTGTGTAAAGCCTAACCTGAAGAAGTGTGAAGTCCCTCTCATCTCGGACTCTTCAGGGCGACATTCCCCTGAGCGCCACCCAGGGCAGCCAGGGTCCGAACAGTGCCGGTCGCCAGCTTCTTCCTGCCCTGGCGCTCGCTGGCCAGAGCCGCTCATCCACCCACAGCGCAGACCCTGCCTGGGGAGTAGGCGCAGCAAGCCAGCTAGAGCGGCATCCCGAGTGAGTCGAGCAGCCAGGTGGCGGTCCTGAGGTAGATGAACACCCCTGCCACGTCGGTGGCGGTGGCGATGAAGGGCGCCGACATCAGGGCTGGATCGAGCCCCAGCCGATCGAACAGCAGCGGCAGCGCCGCGCCGGCCGTGGCCGCCAGGGTGGTGATGGCCACCAGGCTCAGGCCCGCCGCCACCGCCACCAGCCAGCTGCCTGACACATAGCGGGCCCAGGGCACCACCACCAGCACCATCAGCACCCCCAGCAAGGCGCCGGCCACGGCCTCGCGCCAGATCGCCGGCCAGGTACCGAGCACCTGGATGCGCTGGGTGCTGAGGCCGCGGATCACCACGGTGGAGCTCTGCGAACCCACGTTGCCGCCCGTGCCGATCAGCAGCGGGATGAAGGCCGTCAGCATCACCACCCGCTTCAGCACCGACTCCTGCGAGGCGATCACCGCCGCGGTGCCGGCATTGGCGATCAGCAGCACGAGCAGCCACACCACACGGCGGCGGGCCACGGTGAACAGGTTGCTGCGGAAGTAGTCGTCCTCATCGCCCGCCTGAACGGCGCCGGCCGCGTAGAGGTCACGGGTGGCCTCCTGCTGGATCACGTCGATCACGTCGTCGACCGTGACGATCCCCACCAGCCGCTCCTCGCGGTCCACCACCGGCACCGCCAGGAAGTCGTAGCGCTGGATCACGCGGGCCACCTCCTCCTGATCCGTGGCGGTGGTGACGTTCACCACCTCCCGGGTCATCACATCGCCGATGCGGTCCTCCGGGTCGGCCATCACCAGATCCCGCAGCGAGAGGATGCCGGTGAGGTGGCGCGAAGCGTCGGTCACGTAGAGGCTGTACACGGTTTCAGTGTCCCGGGCCCGCCGCCGCACGATGTCGAGCGCCTGAGCGGCGCTGTGGAACTCCTTGAGGTCAATGAACTCGGTGGTCATCAACCGGCCGGCCGTTTCCGCCTCGTAGCCCAGCAGCTGGGCCGTGACCCGGCGCTCCGCCGGGCTCAGCTCCATCAGCAGGCGCCGTACCACCTTGGCGGGCAGTTCATCGAACAGCCGCACCCGGTCGTCCGGCGACATCTCCTCCACCAGCTCCAGCACCTCGCCGGAACGCAGCCGCTCCACCAGGCTCTGCTGCACATCGCCATCGAGGTATTCGTACACCTCAATCGCCTTGTCCTTGGGCAGCAGGCGGAAGGCCAGGGCCTGCAGCGTGCGCGGCAGGGTGCCGATCGCCTCGGCGCAATCCACCGGCTGAACCGGCTCCAGCAGCAGTTTCACGCCGCCGTAGTTGCTGGCCTTGAGCAGGGCTTCCAGCTGGCGGGACACCACCTCGGCCACCTGCAGGCCACCGCCTAGCACGATCGTGGAGCCGCTGATGCTGCCCACCGCGCCGCCGCCGTACTCAGAGCCGCCGGACTTCCCTCGGCCCTCAGGATCCTGGCGGCCATGGCGGGCACCGCCGCTGTCGAGCTCGCTCATCGGCCCCGAAGTGGCGGCACATCGAGTGTATGGGGAGGGTTCCTGCCACGGCCTCGCCGGAGCGGCGCTCAGCTTCTAGGGTCAGCCGGCAGCGACAACAACAACCATGAGCGTGAGCGTTTCCAATGTGGTGGTGCGCAGCGCCACAGGCGCGGAGACAGCGCTGGCCGATTACGCCGGCTCCGTGCTGCTGATCGTCAACGTGGCCAGCCGCTGCGGCTTCACCCGCCAGTACGCCGGCCTGCAGACCCTGCAGGACACCTACGGTCCCCGCGGCTTCAAGGTGCTCGGCTTTCCCTGCAACGACTTCGGCGCCCAGGAACCGGGCAGCCTGCCGGAGATCCAGCAGTTCTGCTCCACCACCTATGGCGCCAGCTTCGAGCTGTTCGACAAGGTGCAGGCCAAGGGCGCGAAGAGCGCTCCCTATGACGTGCTCACCCAGGCCGAACCGGCCGGGGATGTGGAGTGGAACTTCGAGAAGTTCCTGGTGGGCAAGGACGGAACGGTGCTGGCGCGCTTCAAGAGCGCCGTGGATCCCACCGGCCCTGAGCTGACGGCAGCCATCGAGGCGGCCCTCGCCGCCTGAGCCGACCGCAGAGGCGGAGCGGCTCCATGCCGCTCACAGCCTGCGGCGACGCAGGGCGGCCATGAGCCGATGGCTGGCGGCGACCCCTGCGGCCGCTGCCAGCAGACCCAGCACCAGGCTGGCGAGCAGCAGCCAGAGTCCCTCGCCGGCGCGATCGAGCTCGGCCAGCCGCACCAGGCTCAGCATCCAGCTGCTGAAGGTGGTGAGGGCCCCGCAGAAACCGATGCCGAGGCAGAGCACCAGCGGCGTGCGCCAGGGGATCGGACCCGCCAGCAGGCCCAGCACCAGGCTGCCGGTCAGGTTCACCAGCAGCTGCGCCCAGGGGACACCGCCCAGCACAGGGCCGAGATGCACTTCCGCCTGCCAGCGCAGCAGGGCGCCGGGCACCGCCCCCGCAGCCACCAGCAGCAGCTCCACGAGCTCGAAACGCAACCGCCGCGCCTGAAGATCGCCCGGGTCAGGCACGGGCCACCGCCTGCCCCAGCAGCACGGCCAGCACGCCCAGCAGCACGGAGGCCGCCAGCAGCGCCAGTGTTTCGCGTCGCCTGCCGGCCTGCCAGGCCTGCACGGCTTCCAGCATGAAGGTGGAGAACGTGCTGAAGCTGCCGAGAAAACCGGTGCCGATCAGCAGCAGCAGGGGGCTGGCGGTGCCACTGGAGCGATCGAGCGCCACCACCAGCCCGAGCGCGAAGCTGGCGGACACGTTGACCGCGAGGGTGGCCCAGTGGCGATGGGGCAACAGCGGCTCAAAGTGGTTGACCAGCCGCAGCCGCAGCCAACTGCCGGGTACCGCACCGACGGCCACCAGCAGGGCCTCATTCACCCGACCAGCCAGCCGCGCCGGGCCGTTCCGGCGTCAGCCGCTGCCTCGACGTGCAACCAGCGTTCCCCCTCGGGCTCCTGCCACACGCGCAGCAGCCGCAGCGGCGCGCCCGCAGACACGGGCAGCAGGCAGGGGGCGCGGTGATGGGGAGAAGCGCGCAGCACGCCATCGCGCGAGCCCTCAGCAAGCAGCGGATCGCCGTTCTGGCGGCGGCGCAGCTCCGGCGTGCGCCAATCGGCGCCACCGGCGGGGAGGGAGGCCGGAGCGATCAGGGCGAAGCCCAGCACCCAGATCCAACGCCAGGCCATCAGATGTCGAGCTGAGCGAAATCGAGCTCGGCGCTGTGGGTTTCGATGAATTCGCGGCGGGGCGCCACTTTGTCTCCCATCAGGATGGTGAAGATGCGATCCGCTTCAGCGGCATCTTCGATCTCCACCCGCTTCATCTTGCGGGTGGAGGGATCCATGGTGGTTTCCCACAGCTGCTTGGGCATCATTTCCCCCAGACCCTTGAAACGCTGGAGGGTGTAATTGGCCTTCTCACCAAAGCCATCAAGGGTTTTCCTGAGGTCTTTTTCGTCGTAGCAGTAGGTGTGGTTCTTGCCGCGCTCCACCTTGTAGAGAGGCGGGCAGGCGATGTAGATATAGCCGCCTTCCAGCAACATCTTCTGGTAGCGATAGAAGAAGGTAAGCAGCAGCGTACGGATGTGAGCGCCGTCAACATCCGCGTCGGTCATGATCACGATCCGGTGATAGCGCAGCGAGGATTCATTGAATTCTTCTCCCTTGATGCCCAGCCCCAGGCCGGTGATCAGCGCCTGGATCTCGGTGTTCTTGTAGATCTTGGCATCGTCGGTTTTCTCGATGTTGAGGATCTTGCCACGCAGGGGCAGGATCGCCTGGAAGCGGCGGTCGCGGCCCTGCTTGGCGGAGCCACCGGCGGAGTCGCCTTCCACGATATAGATCTCGGATTCGGAAGGATCGCGGGAGCTGCAATCGGCCAGCTTGCCGGGCAGTGTGGAACTCTCGAGCACCGATTTACGGCGCACCAGTTCACGGGCGCGGCGAGCCGCCTCAGCGGCGTTGAAGGCCTGGATCGCCTTCTCCAGGATCAGGTCGATCACCTGGGGGTGGAACTCAAGGAATTCGCTCAGCGATTCGCCCACCACGGTGTCCACGATGCCGCGCACCTCGGTGTTGCCGAGCTTGGTCTTGGTCTGCCCTTCGAATTCCGGGTCCGGCACCTTCACCGACAGCACGGCGGTGAGCCCCTCGCGGATGTTTTCGCCCGCCAGGTTGGAATCACCGTCTTTGCGCTTGCCACGCTTCCTGGCGAAGGTGTTGAGCGTGCGGGTGAGAACTGTTTTCAGACCCTCGATATGCGTGCCGCCGTCGACGGTGCGGATGTTGTTGGCGAAGCCGAGAATGCTGTCGGAGTAGGCGTCCACGCACCACTGCAGCGCAGCCTCCACCTGCACGCCGTCCTTCTCAGCATTCACATAGATGATGTCGGGGTGAAGGGGATCCTTGCCGTCGTTCATGTAGGCGACGTACTCGCGGATACCGCCTTCGTAGTGATAGATCTCCTCGTGGGCGCTGCCGTCGGCGCTGAGGGCCTCGCTGCGTTCATCGCGGAAAACAATCCGCACACCGCCGTTGAGATAGGCCAGCTCCCGCAGCCTGCCGGACAACGTGGTGTAGTCGAAGTGGATGCCGCCGGAGAAGATCTCGATATCGGGCTTGAAGCGCACCGCCGTGCCAGTGCGGCCGCTGATATCGGCTTCCGAGCGCAGGGTTCCGATCGGGGCGCCGCGCTCGAAGCGCTGGCGGTGCACCCGATCCTGCCGGTGCACGGTCACTTCCACCCACTCGCTGAGCGCGTTCACCACCGAAACGCCCACGCCGTGCAGACCGCCGGACACCTTGTAGCCGCCACTGCCGAACTTGCCGCCGGCGTGCAGCACGGTGAGCACGGTCTCCAGGGCCGACTTGCCGGTGCGCGGGTGCACGTCGGTGGGGATGCCGCGTCCGTTGTCGGTGACCTCTGCGGAGCCGTCCTCGCAAAGGCGCACCAGGATCTCGGTGCAGTGGCCGGCAAGGGCCTCGTCCACCGAGTTATCCACCACCTCATACACAAGGTGATGCAGACCCCGCGGCCCGGTGGTGCCGATGTACATGCCGGGGCGCTTACGCACCGGTTCCAGGCCTTCGAGCACCTGAATCTGTTCGGCGCCGTAGGCGTGCTGAACTTTGGAGGAGTCGCTCATTCCGAAAGGCTCAGGTGGCAAGTTGCGGCGTGCGCCGGTAGCCGGGTGAAGCGGTGCAGCAGCGGCACAGGGCGCTCAAAAGGCCAATCGAGGTGTCGATCTTACCACTGCTGCTTCAGAGGGGCGCCCAGGGGGCGCTCAGCGCCCGTTTGCGACAGGGATGCACCCCCCAGTCGCATCTCTGCTCCGTCCGTCCCGCGCCGGGACCGCCCGCAGGCCTCCGGCGCATCCCCTCGGGCCGTTCCTCAGCGAGGCTCAGGTCACCCCGCGCGCGCCCTGCGCAGACGCCCCCCGGATGGCCGCTTCGCTTCCCCTCGTGCTCGTGCTGCTCGGGCCCACCGCCAGCGGTAAGTCGGCCCTGGCCCTGGAGCTGGCCGGCCACTTCGACCTCACGGTGCTCTCGGTGGATTCCCGACAGCTTTATGCGGGCATGGACATCGGCACCGCCAAACCCACCGCCGCCGAACGGGCGCGCGTGCCCCACGGCCTGCTCGACCTGCGCCCGCCCGACCAGCCGCTGAACCTGCAGGAGTTCCGCCAGGCGGCCGAGGCCGCCATCGCCGCCGAACACCAGCGCCGCGGCGTGGCCTTTCTCGTGGGGGGCAGCGGGCTGTACCTGCAGGCCCTCACCCAGGGGCTGCAGCCACCGGCGGTTCCGCCACAGCCGGCCCTGCGCGCCCAACTGGCGGCGCTTGGGCCTGCCACCTGCCACCAGTTGCTGCGTCAGGCCGACCCGGAGGCGGCAGGGCGCATCGACCATGCCGACACCGTGCGCACCCAGCGGGCCCTGGAGGTGCTGTATGCCACCGGCCGGCCCCTGTCCAGCCAGCAGAGCCAACGGCCACCCGCCTGGCGGGTGCTTGAACTGGGCCTTGACCCCAGCGACCTCAGGCAGCGGATCGCCCGCCGTACCCGTTCGCTCTATGCCGATGGCCTGGTGGAGGAAACGCAGCAGCTGGCCCGGCGCTTCGGCCCCAACCTGCCGCTGCTGCAGACGATCGGCTACGGCGAAGCCCTGCAGCTGCTGGCGGGCGAGCTGAGCGAGGCGGAGGCGATCAGCCGAACCGACCAGCGCACGCGGCAATACGCCAAGCGCCAGCGCACCTGGTTCCGGCGCCGGCATGACCCGCTGTGGCTGGATCCGGCCGCTGGCGCCACCGATCTGCTGAGGGCCGCCATGGTGGCGGTCGAAGGGGTTCTAGGGTAAGGGTGAGTGCTCGACGGCTGTATCCCCGTGCCGGCCTCCGCTACGCCCCTCGCTTCTTTGAATGCCTCCTCGTCCTCGGTTTGATCGTCGTGCTCCCGTGCGGGAGCTCCCCAACATCAACGAACGCATCAGTTACCCCCAGTTACGGGTGGTCGATGCCGACGGCAGTCAGCTCGGCGTGATCACCAGGGAGGAAGCCCTCGAGGTCGCCAAGGACCGTGAGCTCGACCTTGTGCTGGTGAGCGAGAAGGCGGATCCGCCGGTGTGTCGGATCATGGACTATGGCAAGTTCAAGTTCGAGCAGGAAAAAAAGGCCAAGGAAGCCAAGAAGAAGTCGCATCAAACCGAAGTCAAGGAGGTGAAGATGCGCTACAAGATCGATTCGCACGATTACCAGGTGCGCATCGGTCAGGCCATCCGCTTCCTCAAGGACGGCGACAAGGTGAAGTGCACGGTGATCTTCCGCGGCCGGGAGATTCAGCACACGGCGCTGGCTGAGCAGTTGCTGTATCGGATGGCCAAAGACCTCGAGGAAAGCGCCGAGATCCAGCAGGACCCCAAGCGCGAGGGGCGCAACATGATCATGTTCCTCACGCCGCGCAAAACGCCGCTCACCAAGGAAAAAGATGCCGCTGCCCTGGCGGCCAAGGCGGTGCGCACCATTCCGTCACCGCAGCGCCAGACCAGCGCCGCCGCTGCAGGCGAGGGCGCCGAGGGCTGAGCGCCTGACGGCCGTGGCTGCGCCCGAACGCAGACGGAGAGCGTTGCTCGCTGCTGCGCCACGCCCATGTTCAAAGCGTGGTGGCGAACAGTTCCAGCATCCCCCGCCAGCCGGCGGCGGCAGCAGCGGGGTCATGGTCGGGCCTGGCCTCGCACATGAATCCGTGGCCCGCCTCCAGTTCGATCAGCCGGTGGCGCACGCCCGCCGGATCGGCCTGGCGTAACGCAGCCACAATGGCCGCCAACTCAGCGGCCGGC
Organism: Synechococcus sp. CS-1333; assembly: GCF_025128015.1. Classification (NCBI taxonomy): domain Bacteria; kingdom Bacillati; phylum Cyanobacteriota; class Cyanophyceae; order Synechococcales; family Synechococcaceae; genus Synechococcus; species Synechococcus sp. CS-1333. The sequence continues at coordinate 213,822 of NZ_JAHLYO010000009.1, read as the reverse complement.
ATCAGCGGATCGCGCCGCCCGCAGAAACACCAGACCCTGCCAGTGACCTCCGGTAACACCTCCAGGGTGGGGGGGCCGCCCCCCGGCCTGCCGCTGGCCACCCCTGCCCCGTAAAAGTCTGCGGTGGCAGCGATCTGGGGCAGGCTGGCCGCCAGCAGAGCGGCGTGGCCGCCGAAACAGAAGCCCACGCAGCCCAGCAGGCCGGCCCCGGTGCGTTCCTGCAACCACTGGCAGGCCACGTCCAGATCAGCCAGCAGCTCGGCGCTGCTGGTGCGGTCCTTGTGGCTGCGTCCTTCGGCCAGATCACCGGCGCTGTAGCCCAGCTCCAGGGCCGGAGCGCTGCGGGCGAACAGGGGCACCGCCAGCGCCGCGTACCCCTCCAGAGCCAGCCGGTCGGCGACCGAACGCACCCAGGCGTTGATGCCGAAAACCTCCGGCAGCACAAGGATGGCGCCCCGTGCGGGCTGGGCGGGAGCAGCCCACCAGCAACGCAGCGGCACCGAAACCACACCGGTGCGCTGCGCCTGCTCGCCTGCCAGCGAACCTGTTGGCCTGCCAGCCGTCGCCCCGCCCGGACCAGCAGCAGCGGGGGCTGCGGGAAGGGTGATCCACTCGGCCACGGATGCTGTCGCAGGGGTCGGCCCACACGATGCCACTGCGGCGGTTGGGCCAGTGGCGGAGCAACCGGCACAGCCTCTTATGACAAACAGGGAATTGTCACCGGGGCCGAAGCTCCGTAGGGTGTCCCCAGACGTTCAGGTCCGGGCCGGCGTGCGATTTCACATCCAGCAGGAAAGCGACATCCCGGCGTCGACCCAGCTGTACAACCAGATCTGCTTCGCGATCGCTGCCCGTCATTACCCGCCGGGCCATCGCCTGCCGAGCACGCGGCAGCTGGCCATGCAGACCGGCCTGCACCGCAACACGATCAGCAAGGTCTACCGCCAGCTGGAGAACGACGGTGTCGTGGAGGCGATGGCGGGCTCCGGCATCTATGTGCGTGATCAGCAGAAGCCGCGCGAGCTGAAGGCACCGCCGGGCCTGCGCAACCGCCTGCGGCCCGACATCGACCGCGAGGTGCGCCAGTGCGTCGACGGCCTGCTCAACGCCGGCTGCACGCTGCAGCAGGCAAGGGAGCTGCTCACCCGCGAAATCGACTGGCGGCTGCGCTGCGGCGCCCGCGTGCTGGTGAGCACACCGCGCGAGGACATCGGCGCCTCGCTGCTGATCGCCGAAGAACTGGTGCCCGTGCTGGAGGTGCCCGTCGAAGTGGTGCCGATGGAGGAGCTCGAGGCGGTGCTGGAGAGTTCGAGCAACGGCACGGTGGTCACCAGCCGCTACTTCCTCCAGCCCGTGGAGGAGTTGGCCCAGCGCTTCGGCGTGCGCGCCGTGGCGGTGGATCTCAACGACTTCCGCCACGAGCTCGATCTGCTCAAGGAGCTGCGGACGGGCAGCTGCGTGGGCCTGGTGAGCATCAGTCCCGGCATCCTGCGGGCCGCGGAGGTGATCCTGCACAGCATGCGCGGCAACGAGCTGCTGGTGATGACCGCCAACCCCGACGTGGGCAGCCGCCTGCTGGCCCTGCTGCGGGCCGCCAGCCACGTGCTCTGCGACCGACCCAGCCTGCCGCTGGTGGAGCAGACCCTGCGCCAGAACCGCGCCCAGTTGATGCGGCTGCCCCAGGTGCACTGCGCCCAGAGCTACCTGGGGGCCTCCACCATCGATCTGCTGCGCAAGGAGATCGGCCTCACCGGCCAGCGCGATGGCTACGGCGATCCCGAAACCATGAAGGTGGGATGAGCAGCGTGAAGCCATCTCCGCCCGGCTCGATCGGGCGGTTGCTGCGTGCGATCGGCGCCGACCTGCGCATGATCAAAGAGCGCGACCCTGCCGCACGCGGCACGGTGGAGATCCTGCTCTGCTATCCGGGCTTCCATGCCTTGGTGCTGCACCGTTTCAGCCACCGCCTGTGGCGGCTGGGCCTGCCGCTGGTGCCGCGGGTGCTCTCGCAGGTGGGGCGCAGCCTCACCGGCGTGGAGATCCACCCGGGCGCGCAGATCGGCCATGGGGTCTTCATCGACCACGGCATGGGCGTGGTGATCGGAGAAACGGCCGTGATCGGCGATCGCTGCCTGCTGTTTCAGGGGGTCACCCTCGGCGGCACGGGCAAGGAACACGGCAAGCGCCATCCCACGCTCGGCGAGAACGTGGTGGTGGGGGCAGGAGCGCAGGTGCTCGGCGCGATCGTGGTGGGATCGAACACCCGCATCGGCGCCGGCTCGGTGGTGCTGCGGGATGTGGCGCCCGACAGCACGGTGGTGGGCGTTCCCGGCAGGGTGGTGCATCAATCGGGGGTGCGGATCGATCCTCTGGCGCACTCGCAGCTGCCGGATGCGGAAGCCAGGGTGATTCGCAACCTGATGGAGCGCATCGACACGCTCGAAGGTGAGGTGGGTCGGCTGCAGAACTGCCTGCGGGAAGTGGCCGCCGGCCGCCCCCTGCGGGACATCTGCGGCGGCAAGGCCCAGAACCTGAGGGACCGCGAGATCCTCGAGTTCCTGGGCGATGGCCCCGGCGATGGGCCGGGTAGCGGGCTGCTGACGGCGCCGGCTGACGGCGCCGACTGACGAATGAGCTGCTGCGGCGCAGGCTCTGAAGCTCAGCCAGTGACCACCGTTTCGGCGGTTTCCATGCGGGGCTGAAACATGAACATGGAGTAGATCACGTTGCGGCGCATGGAGGTCATCATCTCCAGGAACATGTCATAGCCCTCGTTCTTGTATTCGATCAAGGGATCCTTCTGCCCGTAGCCGCGCAGACCCACCGATTCACGCAGGGCATCCATGGCCTGCAGATGTTCGCGCCAGAGGGTGTCGATCTGCTGGAGGATGAAGAACCGCTCCGCCTCCCGCATCAGCCCAGGCCTCACCTGCTCGATCTGGCTCTCCTTGAGGTCGTAGGCGTTGCGCAGCTGCTCGCGCAGGAACGCCTTGAGCTCTTCAGTGGAAAGGCCCTGGAGCTGCTCGGGCGTGAGATCGGCCAGCAGATACACGAACTCCTGAACCTTGGCCACCAACCGGCCCAGATCCCATTCCTCGGGCGGCAGATCAGGGTTCACATAGGCATCCACAATGTCAGACATGGTGCGTTCGCCGTAGCCGATCACCTGCAGCTTGAGCTCCCGGCCTTCGAGCACGCGCCGCCGTTCGGCATACACCGCTCGGCGCTGGTTGTTCATCACTTCGTCGTACTCGAACACCTGCTTGCGGATGTCGTAGTAGTAGGTTTCAACCTTCTTCTGCGCCCCTTCCAGCGAGCGGGTGAGCATGCCCGATTCGATCGGCATGTCTTCTTCCACCCGGAAGGCATTCATCAATCCGGCCACACGTTCACCGCCGAAGATGCGCAGGAGGTTGTCTTCCAGCGAAAGGAAGAAGCGGGTGCTGCCGGGATCGCCCTGGCGTCCGGCCCGGCCGCGCAGCTGGTTATCGACCCGGCGCGATTCATGCCGCTCAGTGCCGATCACATGCAGACCACCGGCCTGCCGCACCCGCTCCTCCTCCTCCTTCACCACCACGTCGTACTCGGCGCGGACCCGGGCGATCAGGCTGCGCAGCGCCTGAATCTGGGGGTCGTCGGTGGGGGCCTTCTCCGCCGCCTGGGCGATCCGGTCTTCCAGCTGCAGCACGCTGAGGGCCCGGTCACCCCAGGCTTTCACCAGTTCACGGGCCAGCTCCACCAACGATTGCTCGGTGGCGGGGGTGAGAGCGCAGGGGAAAAGAGCGCCGATGGCGCGGGCTTCGCTGGGCGCCGAGGCCGGCAGGGCGGCACCGGGAGCAAAACCGGCGCGGGAAGCCTCCCGGGGCAGGGGGATCGGGGGCCGATGGCCCTCCTCGGGCCGCACCAGCAGGGGCAGGAGCACTTCCCTGAGCTTCAGCCGTGCCATGTAATCGGTGTTGCCGCCCAGGATGATGTCGGTGCCGCGGCCCGCCATGTTGGTGGCGATCGTGACGGCTCCGGCCCGGCCGGCCTGGGCCACGATCTCCGCCTCGCGTTCAACGTTTTCGGGCTTGGCGTTCAGCAGGTTGTGGGGAATGCCCTGCTCGGCCAGCAAAGAGGAAAGCAGCTCCGACTTCTCCACGCTGGTGGTGCCCACCAGGATGGGGCGCCCGTCGTGGTGAATGGTGGCGGTTTCCAGAGCCACCGCCCGCCATTTGGCCACTTCGTTCTTGTACACCTGATCCACCAGATCGGTGCGGGAGCGCTGCCGATTGGTGGGCACCACAGTCACTTCGAGTTTGTAGGTTTTCTCGAATTCCACTTCTTCTGTCTTGGCGGTGCCGGTCATGCCGGCCAGGCGTGGATAGAGCAGGAAGAAGTTCTGGTAGGTGATGCTGGCGAGTGTCTGAGTTTCCGGCTGGATCGGCAGATTCTCCTTGGCCTCAATCGCCTGATGCTGCCCATCGCTCCAGCGGCGGCCGGGCATCACCCTGCCGGTGAACTCATCCACGATCACTGCGTCTTCGCCGCGCACGATGTAGTTGACATCTTTGATGAACAGCTCCTTGGCCTTGAGCGCATTGGTGATGTAGTGGGCCCAGGGATCGGCGGGGTCGAACAGGTCTTCCACTCCGAGCAACTGCTCAGCCTTGGCATACCCCTCATCGGTGAGGGTCACATTGCGCTGCTTCTCATCCACCTCGTAATCCCCTTCGGGATCCACACCATCTTTCGAGCTGCCTTCAGCACGGATGAGCTCATTGGCAATATCAGCAGCGCGGCGGTATTTCTCCTGGGGGCGCTCCACCTGCCCTGAGATGATCAGGGGCGTGCGCGCTTCATCCACCAGGATGGAATCAACCTCGTCAATCACACAATAATTGAATTCACGCTGCACCACTTCTTCGATATCATTCGCCATGTTGTCGCGAAGATAATCAAAGCCCAGCTCACTGTTGGTGGCATAGGTGATATCGCAGCCGTAGTTGCGACGCCGCTCGCTGGGCGGCATGTCCTGCTGGATCAGCCCCACGGACAGCCCCAGGAAGCGGTGCACCTGCCCCATCCACTCGGCATCACGACGCGCCAGGTAGTCGTTCACCGTGACCACGTGCACACCCTTGCCGGTGAGCGCATTGAGATAGGAAGGCAAGGTGGCCACAAGGGTCTTGCCTTCACCCGTCTTCATCTCGGCGATCTGCCCTTCGTGCAGCACCATGCCGCCGATCAGCTGCACATCGAAGTGGCGCATCCCGAGCACCCGCTTGCCCGCTTCACGCACCACGGCAAAGGCTTCAGGCAGGAGCTCATCGAGAAGCTGGCGCTGGCGGGCCGGGGTTTCCGCCTTCGCCAGGCGCTCACGGAAGTCGACGGTCTTGCGCCGCAGGTCGTCATCGTCGAGAGGGGCCACCTCCTCTTCAAACAGATTGATGTCGGAAACGAGCGGTTGGTAGCGCTTCAGCTTCCGGGCATTGGGATCTCCCAGGAGGAGCTTGAGCATGGAAACGGACCATTCGTATCCCCTCACCCTACCACCGCAAAATCATGGTCGGGAGCGGAGAAGCCAGCTGCTGCAAGGGTTTTCGGCACCCGCGCCAGCGGGAATCCACCCCTGCTGGTCGTGTGTACAGCCTTGGCGCGCCGAAGCTGGCGGCTTCAGCTGGGCAGCGGGCGTCGCTGATGCCCTTCAGGCCAGAACAGGCCAGGGCAAGTCAGAGGCTCACCCAAACCGAAGGGCGAGAGTGGCGGGGCCACCAGCGAGAAAAGCTCGTTGCTGGAAAGCCGTCAGGGATGAACGGGTCGGCATCGATCGGCCGGCGTCAGCCCCCCACACCAAAACGTGGGGACAAGCCGGCCTGGCAAGGTGCTCGCGTCATCTCCTTGACGTCGGCGAAGTGCCTGCTATGCGAGCATCAACAGGCTGCTGAAGCGGCTTAGAGCGTCAACGCTGTCTTCACGACGGTGAGGCGGAGGGTCTGGGGGAAATCAACAGACAAAGGGATAGGTGTACGTGTGCTGGGGGTGACGGGAAGGGTCAGATCTCCCTACAGAAGGGATTCACTGCAAAGCAAACGCCTGCATCGGATGGCTGCAGGACGCATCGGCAGGTGCGCAACAGGGTGGACCGTGGGTTATTCGCCCCTCTGCTCATGGCGTAACCGTTCAAGCTCTTCACGTGCTTGCTGCAGGGAATGCCAATGCTGCTCAGCTTGCAACCTGTAGGGCAGGTGGTTACGCTCACCCCACTGGCATTCAGGCCGCAGTTCAGCAATCTGGGCGAGAAGGCTGCCCTTGGCAGTGAGCAGCGGCAGGATCTCCCGAAGCGAATTCAGCCAAGCGGGCTCGCTCGTGCCAAAACTCAATAGGCCCAGGCCATGGCCATGGAGAAGGCCTAACCCATGGGTATCGGAACGTTCCAGCAGCTCGTTCCATAACCTCCACACACCAAATCCACGCTCCCTCACATTGATGTCGTGAAACAGCACCACGGCTTCGGGCTTCAATAACGGTCGCCAGGTTTCGAGATCGTGCTTGACGGCGTCATACGTGTGCAGACCATCGACATGCAGAAGATCAATGGCTCCGGATGGAAAGTGAGTAGCGGCTTCATCAAAGCTGGACCGCACCAGCCGCGAACGACAACGATGGTTGCGATCCTGCTCGCTCTGAACGCGTTGAAAAACCTCCTCTCCATACCCGCCCGCATGCTCGTCTCCCTGCCAGGTGTCAACGGCATAGACAAAGGTTTGAGGTGAAAATGCCTGTGCCGCCTCACAGAATGCGAAAAAAGAAACTCCAAAGTGCGTACCAAGCTCCACGACCGTCTGCGGTTGGAGATGCTCCACAAGCCAATGGGCTATGGGCACATGTTCCCACCACGCCGAGGGGGCCAGGTAGCGGGGCAAAAGGCCAAGATTTCGTTCCATCGGCATGTTCATTGACGGTGGCAAGCTCCCAGCTCCTTGCTGGATGGGCTGTCTTGGTGGGGCAAACAGCCAAACTCGATCTCCTGCATCGGCAGCCCTGCAATGCCGGCGTACATGGCACTCGATTCGCTATGGAGGATCAAGGCATCATGCTGCCACTGCAGCTGACGATGGTCTTCCTGTGTTCCTGCCGCCAGGGACACGGCAATGGCGTAGTCACCAGGAGCCAGCACAGGCAGGGTAAATCGAAAGCGAGCGAAGTAAGTGTCTCCGGCCGGGACTGTGAAGGTGGGATCCGGATGGGATAAACAGGTGTTGTCTCCGAGTACCGCCATCCCACGAGAATCTTTGAAGATGAACCCCACAATGGGCTGGCGGATCGCTGCGTGGGCACGGGCTGTGATCGAGAGATCGACAAGCTCTCCGCCCATGGCCGTGCGAAGCGGCAGGCCACTCGCCGCATCAACCAGGTGCACGCTCTCCAGACTGGCCTCCGCGGTTCCAAACGAGCTGGAGAGCAACAGGGCCTGATCAAAAGGCGTGATCTCAATCAAATTACCAAGCCCTGCATTGAGCCGTAGCTCCTGTCGGTAGTCGCGCCAACGGGTGTAGTACTCCTCCGCAGGCTCAACAGGTGGCTGGGTGGGCATGTCTGGAGCCGTCACTGAGCGGCCAGTTGATGCGTCCTGGGCGATGTAAAGGTCCTCAAGGTAGAAGTCGCTGACTGTGGACGCTTCTCCAGCGAACTTGATGCGACCCGCCTCAAGAAGAATGGCTCGATTGCAGAGGCTACGCAAAGCCTGCGTGTCATGGCTCACGAAGAGCAGACACTTCTCCTCTCGCTGGCGATTCAGAAAGCGAAAACACTTCTGATTGAAGAAGGCATCTCCCACGCTGAGAGCCTCATCCACCACAAGGATGTCGGCATCTACATGAGCAACGACAGCGAACGCCAGCCGCACAGACATTCCGCTGGAATAGGTTTTAACCGGTTGATCAACGAAGGTGCCGATGTCAGCGAAAGCAAGAATATCCTCGAGCTTCTCTGCGGTTTCTTCTCGACTAAGACCGAAGAGGGAAGCGTTGAGATAGATGTTTTCTATTCCTGTGAACTCAGGGTTGAAGCCACTACCAAGCTCCAGCAAGGCAGCAACCCTACCTCGCGTTTGCACCTGCCCTTCGCTCGGCGTAAGGGTGCCACAAAGAATTTGCAACAAGGTGCTCTTGCCACTGCCGTTGCGCCCGATCACACCAAGTGTTTCTCCGCGGCGCACCTCAAAGCTGACATTCCGCAAGGCCCAGAACTCGCGAAAGTATTGGCGACGGCCACGCCAAAGGGCCTGCTTCAAACGTTGCGTGGGATCGTCGTAAATGTGGAAGCACTTTCCCAAGTCTTCCACGTGGATCATCAGATCATCCGACTCAATAGTCACGTTGGAAGTGGCAGCAGGGACGCCGGAGAAAGATTATAGTTCATGGGGTGGTGCTTCTTACATCACATCAGCGAAGGCCCCTTGAGCCTTTTGAAACACACGTAGCCCCAGCTCAGCGATCACAACCCCAAGCAGAAGGCCAACAACGACATAGCCAAGCTCAGGAGCCTCCCCCTGAATAGCCACGCGACGCGTCTGCTCAATGACTTGCGCCAGGGGGTTGAGCTGCAACAGAGGCTGCCAACGTGGTGGCATCGCGGACATCGGGAAGAAGACCGGGCTCAGAAACATCAGCATGCTGACCACCACTTGCACAACCTGGCCGATATCCCGCAAAAAGACCCCCAGAGAAGACAGCAGCCAGGTGATCCCAAGGCAGCCAAGGAGGAGAGGAATCCAAATCACCGGCAGCCAAAGGATGGAAGCTGGAATGGCCTGAAACGCAACCAGTTCGAAGACAAGAAGAATGATGAGGCTTGCGAGTGCATGGAAGGCGGCACTGCCAAGAGCAACAGAGGCCAGGATCTCCAACGGAAACACAACCTTTTTCACATAGTTTGGATGTGACAAGACCAGGCCGGGCGCCCGATTCGCACATTCAGCAAAGAGGTTGAATACAATCAGGCCAGCGAATAGATTGACGGCAAAAGCCAGAGAGCCCTGATTTTGCAAGGTGCCCCAACGGGACTGGAACACTTGCGAAAAAACAAACGTATAAACGACCAACATCAACAGGGGCTGAAGAAAGCTCCAGGTCCAACCCAGTAGCGAACCCCGGTAGCGCCCCAACACCTCCCGCTCTGTCAGCCGCCACCAGAGCTCACGATTGTTGAGAAGCACGGCGGGAAACTGCAACCTCCACCTACGTGATGGGCTGAGCGGATGGCGGCTTGGACTATGGCCAAGTGCACGGCGAGTTACAATCATTGCGTGCTGATGGGGCGGAGAAATCAGGATGGCCGGCAGTCCATTGTAGAGGCTTGTCACTCCTCAAGGAGCAACAATCAATCTGCGGCCTCTGAGCGCCCGGAACAACCGAAAGAGGCCATGTGATGGCTGGCGAGATCATAGAAAAGGCCTCAATGAAGAAATGCCTTTGAATTGATGCTCAAAGCGCAATGAATCAACGCGTGTGCCTAGAATTCGCGATCCTGGAATGCCACCAATGTGGAGATCTTCGCTCCAGTAAGATAAGAGAAGAGGGCCACTGAAAGGGATACCGAGGCCAGGAAAGCCAACTGGCTGATGGCGCGCTCAGAGAGCGAGGCGTTTTGGTAGGCATGCAAAACAATCAACATGAGCACCGTACCGAGAGCCAGCATGACCACCGAAGACTTCATGAGGCGATCGATTCCGGATCGACCATGAAGCAAGCGATCAATCAACCGGCCGCCACGCCCGATGTGGTTGCCGTAGCGTTGCGCGAAGAAGAAGCGGGTAACCACATAATCAGAAATCAGCGCACAAGCAGAATAGAACAGGAAACCAGCAACCAGGAGCGAGGTTGTACCCGTAAAGATTGAAAGCTGAGTTGCATAGGAAGAGTACAACAGCAGCGAGGCCACCAGACACACAGATCCAAACCCCAGAAAGGCATAGCGCGGGCTGAAAGAAAGCATGAACTTGAGATGCCTCCACCCATCTCGCCACGTACGCAGATGGGGGCGACGACCCGGTGGATTGGGGCGAAGATCCGTAGGAATTTCAACCAGGTGCATGTCACGAAGGCTGGCCTTGATGACCATCTCAGAGGCATATTCCATGCCAGTGTTGCAAAGGGAAAGGGCCATGATTGAGCTTCTGCGGAAAGCCCGCAATCCACAGTGAAAATCACCGACATCAATGCCAAACAACATCCTTCCCAACAGGCTGAGCACAGGGTTGCCCAGATAGCGATGCAAGAACGGCATCGCCCCTGGTGAAATCGTGCCGCGGAAGCGATTGCCCATCACCAGATCAGCCCCGGCTTGCAGCGGTGCCAGGAAGAGCGGAGCCTGATCGAAGCGATAGGTGGAATCTGCATCCCCCATTAACACAAAGCAGCCCCGTGCCGCCTTAATGCCAGCAGAGAGAGCCGCCCCGTAGCCACGAATGGGAACGGACACAACGCGTGCACCCTCCTGCTGAGCGATCTGCACAGAGCCATCTGAGCTGCCATTGTCAGCCACCACGATCTCAAAGTTGAGGCCCGTTGCTTCCCCACCACGATGGCAATCACGAATCGTGGCGGCCAGAGTAGGCGCCTCATTCAGGCAGGGAATCACAAAACTAAGCTGAGGATCGCCATCAACTTGCAAATCCAATGCACCACTTCTGAATTCCCATCCTATTGGGCTGATCCGCCCGGCGGCGTTCGGCTGAAGTGAAGAAACTCAACGCAATGAAACGGAACAGAGGCTGAGATCCTCCACTCCCTTGCTCGTTTGATAAAAAGAGCAGGTTCCCGCCTGGAAACCGGCAGCAGTGATCTCAGGGGCGTCCGCCAAGAAGGCACGAAGCCGCTCCTCTGGCCGATCAACACCACCTTGAAACATCAACACCAGAAACGAGTCGAAACCGCTCTCCAGCAGCTGCCGCTGAATCCGCTGGTGAACCATGGGCAGCTTCGAGTGATCCACTGAAACCGGGGCGATCCCCGGGTTCCAGTGCAACAGTGGATTGTTGCTGGCCAGGGTGTGCGACTTGATCCAACCGATGGGTCGATCGAGCAGGACAACGGGCACACCAGCAGGGAACTGAAGCCGACCATCACGCACGGGCACCAGCGCCGATGGGGAGGTTGCGCGAATCAGCGTCCAGTGCTGCTGGAAGCCTGAGCGCCCCCAGCTCGGCGTGATCTGGCACGCCAGGCTGAGCGCCAGCAAGGCAGCGAGAAGGAGCGAGGGGTTCAAGAGCCGTGGCGGCAGGGGCAGGGGGGCAAGCAGTTGCCGGCAGGCCATGGCGATCACTAAGCCCATCAGCAGTTGCAACGGGATGGCATAGCGGCCGATGCCACTGAGAAAGAGCCAGAACACATAGGAGGCCGCAAGACCCAGCACCAAGGCCCGTGGCCTCCGGCCTAATCGTTGCCGCAGGGCAGGGAGAACGAGCAGAGCCAGGCTGCTCAGAGCCCAGAGCAAGGTGCGCAGATCCCTGAGGCCAACCTCCGAACGACGCGTCTGCAGGTTCTTCTCAGGATTGAACGGCGGAAAGAAGCTGTCGGTGAAATCAAACAGGGGAGCGAGCAGAAAGGCGGCTGGTGAATCAGGCTGAAAACGACGTTCGTGCGGGTGGACGTCTTCGTGAAGCGGCGAACGGAAATAGTTATTGAACAGCGGGAAGAACGGGCTCCCCGTATTTCGGCTGGAATGAAACAGCTGGGGAGAGGCGAACAGCATGAAGCTGATCAGAAAAGGCATCAGCCAGGTCACCAAGGCCAAACGCAACCGGGAGAGCAGCGCCGGCCATCCCTGCGGTGCGGGCGGGCCCAGTAGCAGCACAGACACCAAGAGCGGCAAGGTGATCAGAAAGGTGAGCTTCATCCCTACGGCCGCGCCTGCCATGCCGGCAGAGAAGGCCACCAGCACACGCTTCCGCCCTGGTGCAACAGATCCCCTCACCGCCAGCAAGGCCAGCGCAAGGCTGCTGACGCTGAGCAGCGACAGGGTAAGGTCAGCCATCGTGTTGCCCGCCTCGGACAACACCATCGGGGCACTTCCCCCCAGCAGTGCCGCCAGAAATGACAGGAGGCGATCGTGGGCGAACAACAGCAACCCGATCGCATAGATCACCAGCAGAGCAACGCCCTGGACCAATGAGAACAGCAGCGTCGGCAAGAGCGGCCCGACCACATGGCTACCTGCCAACATCCATGCCGCTGGCAGGCTGGCCAGGGGGTTCAGAAAGGTCTGAGTGCCACCGGGAAGAAGATCGGCTCCGTAATCACCGGCGAGAAAAGCCAGTGCGGCGTAAAGGTGATAGTTGCGAGCGTCGTAATTGATATCCTGGCCATGCATCCAGCTGTAAACAGGAAACACTGCCATCAGCAAGGTGGCCAGAAGCCAATCCAAACGAGTCAACTTCGAAAGAAGCACCAAAAGCCTGAGTTGGTTCGCAAACACTATCAGGAAAGGTCCCAGCCCACTGGCTGGCGGTGGAGGCGAAGATGGAACACTGTCGTCAGTTCTGCCAGGAGCCAGGCCTGTTGATCTCCGTGATTCGCCACCGTGCAGGGGCTCCCAGCCTGCGTCTGGGACTGGGGCCAGGGCTGAGGCCGGTGGATGCGATTGGCCAACTGCAGAAGCTGCTAAATTGCAACAGCTTTTGGGCAACGGCACGAAGCCGGGTTCAGCTGCGAACGATGCTCAAAGGTAGCTCCGTTGTGGTGAGTGCCTGGAGCGGACAGCAGCTTGTGGGGTTTGGCCGGGCCAACAGTGATGGCGTGTTTCGTGCCGTGCTTTGGGATGTGGTTGTTGCTGAGCAAAGCCAGGGGCATGGCTTGGGGCGGCAACTGGTGGAAGCGTTGCTGGCGGCACCAGCCTTGGCACAAGTGGAGCGCACCTATCTGATGACGACGAACTGCGAAGGTTTCTACCGGAAGCTGGGATTCAACGCCGTTCAGCACCAACGGCTGATGAGGCGTGAGGCCAGCGGGGAATGAGCAACACCTCCCTGCGGGTGCGGGTGGCCATCCCCCACTACTTCCGTGAGCGCAGCGGCGGCACAGGCTATGGATCCGGCAAGCCAGGGGCCCGCTTTGAACGCTGCCTGGCGCTGGGCCGATGCCTGGCCGCCCTGCTCGCACTGGAGCGCAGCACGGAGGATCTGGTGCTCAACATCGGCCAACGTGTGCTGGAGTGCGCCGGGCCCCTGCAGTTCGGCGACAAGCACCGGCTGGCCTCGATCAGCCTCGACTTGCATCTATTCACCAGTGAGGGCCATCAACTGGAGGAAGCGATACGGCCCTACGCCGATCGGCTCACCCTGCACAGCGTGTCACTGGAGGATCCGCGCCAACTGCCCCTGGCCGCCCGCGACTTCCTGATCCAGGCTGAGCCCGTGCTGGATCTGGCTCTTTACCTGGAAGACGATCTGGTGATCGGCGATCCCCTCTTCTTCGACAAACAGGCCTGGTTCCTTGCCGGCTGTGAACACAAGGCGGTGCTGATGCCGCACCGCTACGAACGGATCCCCGGCCAGGCGGGCCAAAGGCTGCTGGTGGATGGCCCCTTGCGCAGCGAGTTCATCGGCCGTTTCACCACACCCCAGGCCGCCGTTGGCCGCGGGCGGTTCTGGGATGGACAGGAGATCGTGTTTGATCGAACGGCCAATCCACATTCTGGCCTCTTCTGCCTGAGCAACAGCCAAGTGATGCAGCTGCGGGGTCAGTCCTTGCCCAAGCAGGGGTTCGTCGGTCCACTGGAAACCGCCGCCACGCTCACCGCCCTGCGGTTTTTCGCCGTGCTGAAGCCAGCGCTGCCGCACAGGCAGTTCCATTGGGTGGAGCATGGCCACCCCTCGTTTCAGTCGTACGCCAAGCAGTGGCCACAGGCCTGAACACCACGCCAAGGCCTGGAAGCACGGTGATAAGGTGACATTGCATTTTGGATTCAGCCATGCCGGTTCGAAATATTATCTTCAAGGGGCGCCAATTCGTGATCGAAGATCTTCCCGAAGAAGCCAGGCAGGTGTTCGGCCTGCTCCAGGCTGCAGGGGAGCAGATCACCCGCGGCCAGGCAAGTGTGGCTGTGGCGGAAACAGCCCGGCAGGTGTTATCAGCAAAGCTGGATCAGTTGCTTCATGATGTGCCTTCCAGCGAAGTCACTCAGCCATAGCGTTGGAGATGTGCAGGCTCTCTGAGAGGAGAAGCCGGCACAACCATCAACATTCATCCTCTCCGATCTGTCGCGAGACTACCTGCCGCCTTGGTAGTGTCTGCGACCCTGGTTGTGCACCCGAAGGAATGAGGCTGTGGCAAAGAACATGCCGCAGCCCGCACCCGATCGCCGGTGACTCACCAGCTCTGAACGCCACACCACCGGCAAGAGCTGGCGGCAGCTGGCCATTCAGATATGCCCATGAAACGCATCTTGAATGAGTGCGTGGTGACGGGCCAAACAATCAGCGCGATCGTAGTGGCTGATCACCGTTCGGCGTGCGGCAAGCCGCAATGAGGCATAGGCCTCTGGATCACTCAGAACAGCATGCATCTGATTGGCAAGTGCATCGGGGTTGAAATAATCCACAAGCAGGCCATTCTCACCGTGGCGGATCACCTCCCGCACCGGTGCGGTATCTGAGCCCACCACGACGCAACCGGCCGCCATGCTCTCAAGCAACGACCAGGAGAGCACAAACGGGATCGTAAAATACACGTGGCAGCTAGAGATAGCCAGTAGCCGCAGAAAGTCTTCATAGGCAAGCCGGCCAGGGAAATAGATGCGATCCAGATTGATCTGCCCTTCAAGTTCAGCCAGCAACTGCTCTTTATGGGGAACATCGGGACGCGCACCATATCCACCTTCGGGAGTTCCCACGATGATGATGTGAGCCTGCGGGCACAACTCCTGAAACCTGGGTAGAGCGCGCATGAAACGGTGAAAACCGCGGGCGGGCTCAAGGGATCGGCTCACGAAGGTGACGACGGGATCGGCCGCAGTAAGCCTGCGGCCGCGCACCTCAAGATAGAGATCCTTCTGTGGTTTGGCATGGCGGGTATCGATGCCATCGTGAATGATGCGAATGCGTGAGCGAAGCTCCTGCGGATAGGTGCTGCGCTGAAAACGGGTGGGGCTCACACCCACGCTGACCTGCTGCAGCGACAGCAGGATGCTGGCATTCTTGCCTCGCAGCTTTTGCAGAATCAGGGAGTCGCTGGAGCAATACTCTGGATCGAAGCCGAGATCAAAGCCGTCGATGTTGTAGTAATACTCACAATAACCAATCAACTTCGCAGTAGGCCATACATCCAGCAGAAAGAGATCCTCACCCCAGCCTGTATGCGTGCAGATCACATCAGGGATGAATCCCTCATCACGAAGTGATTGTGCAGCTGCAGCACAGCTCCGCGCGCGAATCATCTTGCTTTCAAAGTCCACCGCCAGAGGATCAGTGTCACGGCCGCTGGAGCGATCAAAGCCGTAGTGGCGATAGGGATAGGTCTTAGGAAAAGCGGAAAGGGGCCGAACATTGCCAAGCGCTAGAACCGTGTGGCCTTTCGCCTGGCAATAGGGCAGCAGATGTTTGTACTGGCCGGGAAAATTCTGATGAACGAACAGGATGTTCATGCAGGTGGAACTCAGGCGTCAACGGATCGAACAGAAAAAAAGCGGGGCCGAAGCCCCGCTTGAATGAGAAGGAGAAGACCAGACTCAGACCAGTTCAACACCGGTGAACAGGCTGTTGTCGAACACACCCAGCTGGCGCAGTTCGCTCGCTTCCACAGTGTAAGCCTGGGGATTGGAGAAGTCGAAGGACGACTCGGTATAGAGATACAGAGCCGTATCCGTTTGACCCTGCTGGACGATCAGGGCTTGGTTGGTAACCGCATCAACAGTGTTGAAGAGGCCGATGAGATCGCCAAAAGCAAGCCCATTGCCAACAACGCCCACGCCATTGATGTTAGCAGCGATAGCGTTGGCATCCAGCAACTGTGCATCGGTGAGGCTGCGGGCCGGACCGGTGAGGTTGAGGATGTTGCGACCCGAGAGGTTGTTGCCCGGATTACCAGTGCCACTCAGGCCACCCAGGGTGAGCTGGGCATTGGTCACCTGGTTGGAGAGCAGCCCGCCGATGTCGGTGAGCAAGCCACCGGTGATATCGATGGAGTCAGCAGCAGCGGAGTAGCCGGTGATGAAGTCACCGCCAGTGCCTGTTCCACCGGTGCCACCATCATTGCCCGTGTTGTATTGGACAACTTCGACAGCGTTGGTGGACAGGTTGATGGTGTCAGCACCGCCGTTACCGGCCACTGTCACGTTGTCACTGGAGTCAGCAACGAAGTTGGTGAAGGTGTCATTGCCGGCACCCAGGTTGTAGGTGGAGCTGGTATCGAGTCCGGTGGTGAAGACATCGACAGCCTGGCCCTGAACAAAGCTGGTGGCATTGAGTACGAACCCAGCCCCATCGTCGTTGACGTCGCCATCAAGGTTGACCGCCAAACGTCCACCGGTGGGCAGTGGCAGCAGGGTGGTGTCGAGAACCAGGGTTTGGTTCGCAGCTCCAGGGGAAACGTTCAGAACTTCAATGTTCTGAACTTGCGTGCCGGTGACGGTGGTGATGGAACCAATAACGGCATCGAGGGCGAACACGAGAGTGTCAACATCGGCACCACCATTGATGCGATCGCCGATGGTGAAACCGCCTTCGTCGATGGTATGAATGATGCCGCCTGACTCGACGGACGTTGTCACGCCCAGGACAATCAGATCATTGCCTGCTCCAGCAGTCACCGAATCATTGCCCAGACCCACCCGAACGGTGTCTGCGCCGGCACCAGAGGAAACCGTGTCGTTCTCGACTTCAAGAGCATCGGCGGTGCTGATGGAGTCAGCGCCAGTGCCGGTCACGACAGAGTCAGCACCGAGTCCAGCCAACACGGTGTTGGTGCCATCTCCGGCGTTGATGGTGTCGTTGTCAGTGCCACCAACGATGGAGTCGTTGCCGACGCCAGTGATCACAGAGTCGGCACCAGTTCCAGCGTTAATGGTGTTGTTACCAGTGCCGCCATCGATGGTGTCATTGCCACCGTCACCCAGCACAGAGTCGTTACCCTCACCGACGTTGATGGAGTCATTACCGCCCTGAGCATTAACGGTGTCG
The DNA here is from genome assembly GCF_025128015.1 of Synechococcus sp. CS-1333. Classification (NCBI taxonomy): domain Bacteria; kingdom Bacillati; phylum Cyanobacteriota; class Cyanophyceae; order Synechococcales; family Synechococcaceae; genus Synechococcus; species Synechococcus sp. CS-1333. The sequence goes on along the minus strand of NZ_JAHLYO010000009.1, from coordinate 196,664 downwards.
TTACCGCCGCCAGTAACGATGGAATCGTTGCCACCGCTGCCAAAAACACTGTCGTTGCCACCGGCCGTCACAACTGTGCCCGCTGCATCGAGATCGACGGTGTTGTTACCGCTGCCAGCATCGATGAACAGCGAACGCTCGATGTCGTCCAGGAAGTCGTCGCCACCGGCGGTGAAGATCGACTGAAGCCCAGGAGCAAAGAAAAGACCGATTCCACTGAAGCGGACCGGTTGGTTAACGGCCGCAGGGTTGAAATCGAAGATTTCGATGTTGCTGATGTTGGTGAGGCTCAGCTGCAGAGCCAGTGGGGCGAGCGGGTTGCTGACTGCAAACTCCAGCTCAAGGGTGTCCACCCCACCGAGACCGTTGGCGAAGTCGCCGACTTGTACGTCCGAGAGCTGGAAGGCCGTGAACGTGTCGTTGCCCGCAGTGCCGACAAGATTGTCGGCGTTGGGGGTGTAGAAGAGTGCCGTGTTGATGGTGACGAAACCAGGCGGCACACCCACAACGGAAACGTTGAGATCGGCGCTTTGCTCAACGATGATGCGCCCGGCCAGCAGCGGATCAGCGCCGGTGAGATCGATGTTGAGGCTGGAAACCGAACCCGCCAGCAGAGGTGTGGCGCGGATGATCAGCACATCATTGCCATCACCAACGAGGCTGTTGAACTGGGCAACACTGAGGTTGCGCAGATCAAAGGTGAAGGTCTGAGGGCCATTCACCGAGGAGCCAAGTTCGATCACCTCAAGGCCCGTCACGTTGACGAGGTCGACGGCGGTGACGTCTGCCGAGTCAAGAATCAGCAGCTTGTCTGCGAAGGTTTCATCCTGATCGAGCGGTGCTTCACCGAAGGCGAACACAGATTCGGGACTGATCAGCTCATCACGGACGATGATGGTTTCGCTGTCGGTGTCATCCTGACCGGAGTAGCGGATCGAGATGAGATTGCCAACAAGATCCACTGGGCTGAGGAAGCTCAGATCCAGGGTCACGTTGCCGGCGTCATCACCGGAAGTGAACACCGAGAAGATGCGTGAACCGATGTCATCCGACGTGCGGACCAGCTCGTCGCTGAGGGTGATCGAGTAATCACCGTTGCCAATCAGATCAAGGGCTTCAATCCGGCTCACCCGCAGGGTTTCCGAACGGAGCAGGGTTCCGCCGTTGGCGAGATCGATGGTGTCGATTCCAGCGCCACCGTTGATCGAATCGGCAAAGGTGAGGGAGTCAGTGTCGATCGCCACGCCATCGTTGCCTAGGCCAAGCAGAACGGTGTTGGCGAAGGTGTCTTGAAGCAAGACATCATTGACAACTTCACCGACAACAACGAAGTCATCATCATCGCCAGCATCGACGAGGTTGGCACCACCGCCAGTGAAGATAAAGTCTTCGCCAGCGCCAGAGCTGATGGTGTCGTTGCCGGTACCCACCACACCACCAGGGATGAGGACATCGCCAACGATGAAGTCGTTTCCGGCGCCTGTGGTGACTGAGTCGTTGCCGAAACCACCGATGACACTGTTGTCACCATCGCCAGCATTGACAACGTCGTTGTCGGCGCCAGCGTCGATCGTGTCGTCGCCAGAACCAGAGGTGATGGTGTCGTTGCCATCGTTGGTGTCGACAATGTTGTCGCCATCGCCAGCTTGGACAAGATCAATTCCATCACCGGTCGTGATGGTGTCGTCGCCAACGCCAGCGGACACTGAGTTGCGGCCATCGCCGGCATCCACCAGGTTGTCGCCCTCACCAACGAAGAGGTCGTCATCGCCGCCCACGGTGAAGACGGTGTCGTCTCCGTCTTGGGTGACAACAAAGAAATCGGTGGCGAAGGTTGGGGACTGGGTTCCAAGATCAAGGAAGTTATCCCCGATCGCCCCAAACACACTCACATCCGGGAGGAAGTTGTTGATGACATCGCCCAGGATCGAGGTGTAGCGCAGGCTCAGATCACCATCCAACTCAAACGCATTGATGGTGCTGATGCGCCGGTTGTCATTGCTGGGCAGGCCGAGATCCGTGGTGATGTCGAGGGAAGCATCACCGTCGATGACCAAGGTGGTCAGCGCGTCACCAACGCTGAGCAGATCGACCACATTGGTGATCGAGCCAAGCGAGGTGAGCGCAAGGGTTTCGATGCTGGCGTTAGAGCGGAGAGGCCCTTGGGTGAAATCAAGGCCGAGGGCTTCACCGGAGGTGGCGTCGACCGGTGTTTCTTCGATGACGACACTGACCAGATTGTTAGAGCTGGCTAGGGCGTTGACGTCGAAGTTGTATTCGATCGTGCTGAAGCTGTCCTTGATTTTAGTGGTGAAACCAACAGCGGATTGGATGTCCTCAAGGAAGAGGAAGCCAAGCTTTGACTGATTGATGTTGATCTTGGTGAGCCCATCGGCTGCGCCGCTCGCGCCATTGAGGCCGAAAGCACGGCTGAGATCAACCGAACCACTATCCCAGAGATCTTCGCCAGAAGCATTCAGCTCCAGGGTCTGGATGCCGAAGCTGGTGAAGTTGTCAACGGTGAAGCTTCCGTCGGTACCAATCAGCAGCTTGGATTCGGTGCCGGCGCGACCAGTCAGCTGATCGTTCTGGCCGAGGGTCTGCTCAGTGCCGATGAAGGTGAACGCGGAGACCGCTGTGGCCGCAACCACATCGGTGGCAGTGGTGAGAACCGTTTCGGTGGGGAGGACGACCGGAGGAGTGGTGTCAATGATCACCACAGAGTCGCTACCAGGCGGCTTGGAGAAGACGATCTGGTTGGGGAAATCAATCTGAAGGGTTTCCGTCTCGCCGAGAATCGCGTCTGTCGCGATGGTGACCTGAATAAGGCCCACGCCGGTGGCGCTGATCGTCACCGTGCCCGCCAGGTTTCCACCGGCCACGTCAGCGGCCTGAACGCCGCTGAGCTCGTAGGCAATGGTTTGGCCAGCGAGATCCGGGATCGTCTGAATCTGGAAGATGACCGTGCCGCCTTCAGTGACGCTGCTGGCGTTCGAGCTCAGCAGGGCAACGGTGCCCACAGGGGGCAGGCCATTGATGGAGGCCTGGGTGGCTGCCGACGAAGGAATGGTGGCCGTGGTAGTGACGGGCACCAGGAAGTCGACGCCGAAGGTGGCCGCAAGCGGACCGGCGTATTCAAGAGTTGCCGTGACATCCGCTGCCACAAGGCCGGTCCAGGTTTGGGAGGCCGTCTGCTTCGATTCCAAAGCCACACGGTCTGGCGAACCAGCAGGCTGAGCCAGAGCGCCTAGGGCAATGAACAGGCCCACGTCCTGGATCGAAATCTCACCGTTGTTGACCTTGGCCGTCCAGAACTGAAGGCCGGCTGCATCGGCCTGACGCCCAAAGGCATTGACGTAGAACGAATTGATGATTTGTTCTGTGGTCTTGCCGGCGGTCGTCTGGGCAAACTAAACGTCTGAAGCAAAGAAATCCGCGACTTGATCGAGGGGCAGGGCAGCCTGAGGGCCCGTTGTCCAGTAGGCGAGGCCGGCTGGATCCGCTGGCCTGCCGAAATAAGTGATGTAAAGAAGTTGAGTTTCGAGGGCAGTTGCCATTCGTGGAGTTCTCCAGGCTTGGGGAAGAGGGGACGGTCTCCGCAGCTGGGCTGCGGCTGCGGCTGCCGAGAAACCTTAAGGGTCTTGGCAGTTCTGTCAAGGCTGTTGCCGCAGTGGCAGACCCAGCAGATCCGCCCAATCATACCCGAGCATTACGAGTTGAGACCAGCTTTTGCCGGTGTGATATGCCGCTTCGCTGACAGATCTTGGACTGGACGTACAAAGCTAGCAAGCGACGACTGGGCTCGGAATACTGCACTACCCCATGTGGCCTGCGCGAAGCCCAAAACCCACCACTTCCTGCTATCTGCTAAAGAGCCGCTTGGAACGCCTCAGCGGAGCACGGCTGCTGACACAGGTGGTGACTCGTGAGCCGTTGCGGCTCCTGAGCCGTGTTGAGAAGCAGTTGAATGACGGCGTGATCCCTTAGGCCCACGAGTCATTTGATGGTCCCTATTGACAGCGCCTCAATCACGCCGACGGTTTCCTGCCTGGTGGTGTCTCGCAACGCCTCACTGCTGAACCGGCTGGTTCGCAGCCTGGGCGAAGCACGCCGCTTCTGGAACGACACCGATGAACTGCTCTGTTCCTGGAATGGAAACCCGGAGGATGAAGGCCTGCTTCAAGCTGATGCCCACCCGCCACTGAAAATCGCTTGCCGCTCAGCCTATCATTTCGCCACCAACATGAATGCCCTGGCTGATCAAGCCCGCGGTGACCTGTTGGTGTTGCTGAACGACGACGTGATTCTGGATCGGGGCAGCCTGGATCGGGCCATTCAGATCCTGCAAAGCCGGCCCGAGGTGGGCGTGGTGGGGGGGCGGTTGCGCACCAGCGATGGTCGCCTCGGTCATGCCGGCATTCTCTTCGCGAACCAGGGTGTGCCTTACAACCGCTTCCGGCCCGATCGGCTCGGCCCCCTGATCAACCCCGATGCGCTGGCCGTGCGGGAGTCGGGGCCCATGCCCGCCGTTACTGGTGCGCTGATGGTACTGCGTCGCGAAGAGTTCCAGGCCATCCGGCTGCGCGAGAGCTTCAGCGTGTGCGGGGAGGATGTGGCTCTTTGCCTTGATCTTTGCGACAAGCTTGATAAATGGGCTTATTACGCTAGCGATGTAACGGCAATCCATGACGAGAAAAGCACCCGCGGCGAGACCCTTGATCACTACGACCTGCATCAAGTGGCGGAGCTGGTGAGGGAAAGGCTCCGCAAGGATCCTGCCCTGCGTGCACAACAGGCCTATTGGGCTGTGCAAGAAGCTGATGAACTCGAGGGGATCGTGCATCGGCTCAACGAAGACAGCCAGCGCAGGGAAGAGCGGTGGAGCGAGCAGTGGAGCGAGAAAGAGAGGGAGTGGAGCGAGAAAGAGAAGGAGTGGGCGATGATGGCGGAGGCCAGCGAGAGAAAGGTGCTGGAACTGGCAGAAAAGGAGAAAAACTGTTTGCTCGTTCTGGAAGCCAGCCAAGAGAAGGTGCGAGAGCTTGAGATCGCCCGACAGAAAGCCGCTGATCAGCAATCAAGGGATAACAGACGGTTGGCTGAGCTGCAGGGACAACTCAATCGGGCCTTGCTTGATCAAGAAAGTCTCAAGCACAGCCGTTCCTGGCGGCTCACCGCTCCCTACCGTCGCCTCGGACGCCTCCTTCAGCGTTGGCGTCGCAGCTCGTGAAGCCAGGCCTCAGCCCCTGGCAGCAGTGACCCAGGCGAGCTTGACATGCCGACGGACCCTGAAAAAGGCGTGGGGTGATGGGCGGGGCGCAGCAGCCGCTTGATCCGCTCCTTCACCGTGCTGAGCCGCCGGCGCCAGCGTTGCCGCCGGCGGGGTCTTGCTGCAGGGGGCTCAGGACTCATCGGTGCCCCGGGGCTTGCCAACGAAGGCGCGCCCAGGCATGGCGCTGGCTCAGCTCCCGGCTGCAGACCAATCGCCTCAACGAGCTGATCAGCACTCTGACTCCAGGACTGGGGGGTGAACGGCGCTGGTCGGTGGCCAGCTGCTGCGGCCGCGTTTCCAGAGATGTCCTCCAGAAAACGGGCGATGGACTCGCTGAGGGCTTGCCGGCTGGCCTTGCTGGGGAAAAAGCTGGCATGGCCGCCGGTGACCTCGTGGAACACCGGCAGATCCCGCAACAACAGGGGCAAGCCAAACGAGGCGGCTTCAATCAGCGGAATACCGAAGCCCTCCCCAAAGGAAGCCCCAATCAACCCTGAGGAACGCTCATACAGGCACTGCAACAGGGAATCTGACGCCGCATCAAACCAAAACAGCTGGTGGTGGAGCAGGGGATGCCGCCGGATCGCCGCCACCGTGGCCGGCAGGGTTCTGCGGTCTGGATCCGGCAGGTCGGTCCAGCCTTCACGGCCCACGATCACCAAGTTGAAGGTTGCCCCGTTCTGCCAGAGCGCCGTGGCCGCTTCCACCACATCGAGGTAAGCCTTGCGTGGTTCGACCGTCCCCACCATCAGCAGGGTGGGCCAGGGGCCCAGGGCTTCCACGGCTGTGATCTCCTCCTGGCTAGGCGCGGTGGCGGTGCCACGTTGAAAATCAGCTCCGTGGTGAAACCAGCCGAGCCGGAATGGACTCTCCTGCGCCGCCGCCTGCCGCTCCATCCGCCAACCCTTGAGCTCCTCCATCACGCTCCTGGAGACACACACGGCCCCGTCTGCTTGCAGAACCACATCGAGCCAGGCGCGATGCCGTTCCGACGCACCCGGCGGGAAGCATTCCGGCAGAAAACAAGGCAAGAGGTCATGCACCACAAAGTGCACCTCCACACCTTGTGCACGCAAGAAGGCGTAGTAAGCCCGTTGGCTCAGTACCACGTGATGGCTGAGGTCGATGCCAAGAAACACATCACCGGGGTACCAGGCAACAGGCCCATCTTCCAATTCATCGACCGCCGCTTGCAGCAGATTGGTGGTGAAGTGGCGCGCGTAGCGATAACCCAGGCCGTCCGAACAAGCCACAACAGGTTCGACCCGGAAACCAACCGGTGGACGCGCCAACAACTGCTGACAGATCGAACGCACCACACGCTGCACGCCGCTGCCCAGGTCCTGCTCTGCCAGGGCCGAGACATCCAGGAACAACTGGCGTTGCCGCGGCTCGGGAGGAAACAGCAAGCCGAGCGTATTGGCAGCCTTGACGACCTGGTGAGGATCTTCAGGCAGTTGCCGGCGAAATGGGGTGAGCAGCTGCTGGCGGCGCTGAGCTTGCTCGCCAGCGTGATGCAGGGCCTCCGCATAGCGAGCGGCGCAGTGGTCGGGGCGATGGCGCTCGGCGATTTCGCGGCGGCCATATTCCACGAGCCGCCGCCGCCGTTCTGGATCGCGCGCCAGCGACTCCAGGGCACGTGCCAACTCTGCGGTGTCGCAAGCCTCCGACAGGCGGAGCGCACAGCCTTCGGGGATCTCCCGAAGGCTGCCATGTTCGTTGACGATCAGGGGGACCCCGCCAGCGAGGCAATCAAGAACCGTCCCGGAAGTCTCGCCCCGCGAAGAGCTGCGCAGCTGAACGGCAAGGTCGGCGGCCGCCAGGTAGCCGAGGTAGTCGGCTGTATCAATCCAGCCGGTGATACGGACCTCCGCCAGGAGGCCGCCCTGCGCCCGTGCCCGCCGAATGGCCCGGCGCATACGGTTCAGCAGCCGTTGATCACTCCCAGCCGAGCCAGCGAACACAAGGACACAACGGGGGTCGCTCGCCAGGGACGACGCCAGGAACGCCTCCAGCAAGAGCAGACTGCGCTTGGCCACCCCAAGGAATCCAAAGGTGCAGATCACGAGGCAGTCCTCGGCGAAATCGAGGCGAGCACGCTGATCAGAGCGATCAGTGGGCTCAGGGAGAACCTCCTGCTTGAGATGGGGAATCAGGGTCCAGAACTCACCGGCGGTGGGGCCGTAGAAGGATTCCGCCAATCGCAGTGCCTCGCGGCTGTGAACGATCACGCCATCGGCCTGCTGAAGCAGCGGCAGGTTGCAGGGGTAGGCCCAGATGACGTGATCATCGCCGCCTCGCTGCGACGCTTCGTAGGCGAGGCAGGCCTGATAGCCGTGGGAGGCGTAGAGCCTCTGCAGGCAGGTTCCTCCGAGCCATTCATCTGATTCCGGGCTGCACACCACATGGCCAAGAAAGAAGTCGTGCAGAACCACCACACCAGGGAAGGCCCCGAGCAACCGCATGATCTCCAGGTGAGCCGACGAATTCCCTAAGTGATACAGAACATGATCGTATTGATGTGCGCGACTGGCGAACTGCAAAGGCGTGAGCACAGACAGCACCCCTTCTGGAGGTGGTCCATCCCACGGCAACTCAGCGACAACATCAATCGAGAAGTGCCTGGCCAAGTGGGGCAGGAGAGCGAGGCTATAGGTGCTGATTCCGCTCCTTTGGGGGGGCATCGGGCTGATATAGGCCAGCCGTGTGCCCGGGGAGCGTGGAGGCAGAGAGGGGGTGCCATCCGGTGCACAGACGCGCGTTCGAGGCCACGCGGCTGGATGGAGTGAGGGGACACACACCTCGTCGAAGCCATACAAGGCCTGAAGCGCCTCCAGGCAGGGCTGGCCAAGCTCGGGAACGAGGCAGAAATGGCGCGGGCGCTGACCAAGCCAGGCCAGCAACACCCCGGCAGCGGGGGACTCGCCCCATTGCGGATCACCGCAGATCAGAACCGGACGCTCTGCAGCGAAAAGGCCAGGAGGCGCACTGGAAAGGCAGCGGCGCAGCAAGGCAGGATCTGCAGCGGCACTCTGACGCTGTAACTGACGCAGATCAATCAGCAGGGCAGGAAGTCGGCCTAGGGCTAGCCATCCTCCCACAGCGGGGCCTGGCCCAACCCGGCAGACACCCATGGGAAGATAGCGTCACGTCTACCCTGCGGACCCTTTGTCCCTGTCCACGGTCTTTCCCCATGACCCCATGAGCGCCGTTTCACAGCCCGAGCACGCTCAAGCTGCCGAGGAAGTGTCAGCAGGGATCCCAGGCGTGGCTGCACCAACACTGCGCTCCCTGGCCCACTGCAACCTGCTGCGCCCCTTCGTGTACCACATGGTTCTTGAAGAAACGCTGGACAAGGGTGCACTGGAGCAGGAGTTGAGCAAAACCCTGCTTTCGAACTTCCGCAAAGCCAACGGCCTGCAAGATCAAGCCAGCGAAGCCCAGTTTCTGAGCAAAATGGGATGGACGCAACAGGATTACCTGTGGCAAGTTCAATTGCCACACCGCATTGCCGTCCATTGCGGCCAACACTTTATCGCCAAAGCCGAAGCACGATTCCTGGACAAAAAGAACCAGCTTGACCAAGTCATCTATAGCCTGATCAGAGTGAAAGATGGCTCTCTTGCCCGCGAGCTTTACCTCAGAATTGAAGAGGGAGAAGCCACGTTTGCAGAGCTGGCTGAGACCTACACCGAGGGGCCTGAAAAAACATCGCGCGGACTGGTTGGCCCCCTGCCTCTCAATCAAGCCCATCCCCAACTCGCGCAACGCTTGAGAAGCGCCACAGTCGGCGAACTGATCGCTCCGTTCACAGTCGAGCAGCTCTGGTTGCTGGTACGGCTCGAAAGGCATCAACCGGCTAGCCTTGATGAGGCGATGCGGCAGCGGATGGCCCAGGAGCTGTTCGACGAATGGATCCAGGAGGAGGTCACCCTTAGGATCAAGCAAATTTGCCCAGCCCCGCTGAACCCTCTCGTATGACCACCACCACCTACCAAAAGCTTTGGGAGCTTGAGGTGTTCAGTTCCCTTGGAGCTGAGGGGAAACAACTGGTGGAGGATACGTCCCGCCTGTTGCAGTACCGCGTCGGGCAGTCCATAGCGGTCGCCAACACCATTCCCAGTGAAGTTCTGATCATCCTTGAGGGAAGCGCCCGTCTCACTGCCCATCAGGGCACAGGCTGGCGAACTGTCGAGCGCTTGGAACCCGGTGAGGTCGTAGGGCTCGCTTCACTGCTGAGCGCCGCCCCCTGCGAGGAGGTTCATGCCTCCAGCGAGGTCATGGCACTGGCCATCCCCGACAATACAATTCTGAAGTTGCACTCCAGAGACAAGATCTTTAAGGATTGGTGCTCGACGCACCTCTGGACTGCCGAGTTTGTACGCCTCGTTCAACTCCTTCAAAGCCAATCCGCAGCTTCTCCTCTCAGCATCCGTGACAGCGTGGCGCTGCTGCAATCCGAGGCCACTGTCCGGAGTGTTCCGCTCACGACGCAACAGGTCGACGCTGAGCATGTCTGGTATGTGGCAAGCGCCAACCTGCCTGGCTTGGACATCGGAGCCGTCGTCGCCTCTGGCTCGAGCCTGCCAGCCCCCGTTGGCCCGTTGCCGGCAAGGTTGATTGGATTGCCAGTCGGAGTCATCGAACGTCTTGGCAGAAGCCAGGCCGCTCCAGCTGCCGGCGGCAATCAGAACGGGAGCCTCATCACCGCAGTGGATGGTGCCGGTCCCACAGTCCTGGCTGCACCTGAATCGCCTTTACCCACGGCCGAGAATCTGGGAAGGAGTGATGAACGGCAACCCTTCAAAGTCATCAGAGGGGAGGGCCCCATTGATGAAACCCTGGCTTGCTTTCAGATGCTGAGCAGGCAGATGACCCTGCCCTTTCGAAAGGATGCCATCGAGAAAGTTCTGCGGCAGCAGTTGCAACGCGGTCAGGCGCCGAACATGCAGTTGGTCGGAAGCCTCGCTTCAATGATGGGCATGCATGTGGTGGGGGCAAAAGTCAGCAGCAGCGCCTGTACCCGCCTGCAGACTCCCTCCCTGGTCGAGTGGGACGGCAGCTTTGCTCTCCTGCAAGCCAGTAACGCCCGTGGAATCGTGCTGGCCTCTCCGCGTAAGGGCTTGATCCGGCTTAGCCCTCAGGAAGTGGAAGAAGCCTTCCCGGAGGGAATCAACCTGCTTCTCGTCGATCGCACCAGCGTCACACCAGAGCAGAAGTTCGGGGTGTCGTGGTTCCTGCCGGCGCTGAGGCGTCACCGGAGTGTGCTCACTCAGGTGCTCGTCTCCTCCTTCGTTGTACAGCTGTTCACGTTGGCCAACCCCCTGATCATTCAGGTGATCATTGACAAGGTGATCAGCCAGCGCAGCCTCGACACATTGCAGGTTCTCGGCATCGCATTGGTCGTTGTCACCTTGTTGGAAGGTGTGCTGGAGAGTCTTCGCACCTTTATCTTCACTGAAACAACCAATCGCATCGATACGCGGCTGGGCGCAGAGGTCATTGATCATCTGCTGCGCCTTCCTCTTGGCTATTTCGATAAGCGCCCTGTCGGAGAGCTGGGCAGTCGGATTGCGGAGCTGGAGAAGATCCGCATGTTCCTGACAGGACAGGCTCTCACCACGATTATTGATGCCGCCTTTTCGGTGATCTACATTATCGTGATGTCGATCTATTCATGGGTTCTGACCCTGATCGCTCTGGCGGTGGTGCCGATTCAAGTGGCTCTCACCGTGCTGGGAGCTCCGCTGTTTCGGCGTCAGTACCGTGATGCCGCCGAAGAAAACGCAAAAACCCAATCCCACTTGGTGGAGGTCCTCACCGGAATTCAAACCGTCAAAGCCCAGAATGTGGAGATGGTCAGCCGGTGGAAGTGGCAAGACCTGTACTCAGGCTACATCAGTAAGTCCTTCGAAAAGACGATTACAGGGACGGCATTAAGCCAGACAAGCCAAGTTCTTCAGAAGCTTTCTCAGCTCATGGTGCTATGGGTTGGCGCCACGATGGTGCTGAAGGGCGAACTAACCCTGGGCCAGCTGATTGCCTTTCGCATCCTCAGTGGATACGTCACACAGCCATTGTTGCGTTTGAGCTCAATTTGGCAGAACATACAAGAATTGAGAGTTTCCTTTGAGCGTCTAGCCGATGTCGTTGACACTCCAGAAGAATCCAATGAAGCAGATAAGCAGAAGATCCCGCTGCCTGCCATCAACGGCAGCGTTCGCTTTGAAGATGTAACCTTCCGCTTCAACTTGTCGTTGCCGCCAGTGCTTCACAACGTCAACCTGACGATTCCATCAGGAACGTTTGTTGGCGTTGTCGGCCAAAGCGGAAGCGGCAAGAGCACATTGATGAAGCTGCTGGCAAGGCTTTATAGCCCTGAATCAGGACGCATCCTTATTGATGACTACGATATCGACAAAGTTGAACTCTATTCTCTGCGTCGTCAGATTGGCATCGTACCTCAGGAGCCACTATTGTTCAGCGGTACGATCAACGAAAACATTGCACTTGGCAATCCCAATGCCACGAGTGACGACATCGTCGCAGCAGCAAAGATAGCCTGCGCTCATGACTTCATCATGAGCCTTTCAGCAGGCTACAGCACAAACATCGGCGAGAGAGGTGCTGGCCTATCAGGCGGACAGAAACAGCGCATTGCCATTGCCCGAACTCTTATCACCAACCCCAAGTTGCTTGTGATGGATGAGGCAACCAGTGCACTTGACTACGATACTGAACGTCGTCTATGCGACAACTTGGTTGAAAGCATTCAAGGAAGCACGGTGTTCTTCATTACGCACCGTCTAAGCACAATCCGCCGTGCCAAGCTCATCGTAATGATGGACCAAGGAAACGTTGTCGAACAGGGCACCCATGAAGAACTTGTTCAACTGAAAGGTCGCTACTACGCTCTCTACCGCCAACAAGAAGGCAGCTGATCCTAGCTCAAAACGAACGATGTTCTCTTCTTCGCAACTTCAGTGAAACTGACCAATCCCCTCCGCAAGCTCCAAAACAACATCGAGCAAAGCATTCACACAGAATCAGAGAATGCTTCTGTGCTGGAGCAGTCACCATTTTGGGCGACGGCAACAACCTGGGGACTGATTGGCACTGCGGCCTTCGGTGTGGGTTGGATAGCCTTGGCGCAAACGGAAGAGATCGTGGTAGCCCCGGGAAAGCTAGAACCCATCGGTGTCGTTCAGGACATCCGTCTTCCAGTGGGCGGTGTCGTTGCGAAAGTTCTGGTTAAGGATGGCCAGAAAGTCAACGCTGGTGAAACTCTGCTTCAATTAGACAGCGAAGCAACAGAGGATCGCCGCCGGAGCTTGATGCGGGGCATCCTGCTGAAAAAGGAACAGCTGGAGCTCAAAGAAAAGGAGCTCGCAAAGTATCTAGACCTAAACTCTACTGAACAGCAATCACTACAGCGGAACCTTGAACTGGAAACAGATGTGCTCAAGCGCCTGGAAACCCTAACCAAAGAGGGCGGTATTGGCGAGCTACAATATCTCAATCAGCGCAATAAGGTTGCAGAGATTGACGGAAACTTGAATCAAACGCGTGTTGACAGAATGCGCCAGAAAGCAATCCTAGACCAGAGCATTCAGCAGCTGAGGGGCGAGGTAAACGAGCTGAATTCCAGCCTTTCCGACGTAAAGATTAACATTCGCTATCAGAATGTCAAGTCACCAGTCAACGGTATTATCTTCGGACTCAAGCCAACTGGACCCGGCTTTGCCGCCCAAACGAGCGAGCCAGTCATGCAGATTGTTCCCTTTGATAAACTTGAAGCCAGTGTAGAAGTTGCCAGTCAAGACATCGGCTTCGTCAGCGTTGGCAAGCCAGTGGATATCAGCATTGATTCCTTTCCTGCCACTGATTTCGGCGTGATCAGCGGTGTCGTAAGACAGATTGGCTCCGATGCGATCCCCCCCGATCAGCTGAAACCAACCTATCGGTTCCCCGTAAAGATCAAGTTGAATACCCAACAACTGAAGATTGAATCTGGCCAAGCACTGCCTTTGCAAGTTGGTATGTCCTTACAGGCAAACATCAAACTCCGTAGAGTCAGCTATCTGCAGCTCCTCCTGAATACATTCAGAGACAAAGCCGACTCACTTCGTCAGATTTAGGTTCCAGTACCACGTAGGGTTCATCACAAATCGTGGCACTCAAGAGTGTTGTGCTCCAGGTGCGTAAACTGAGGGCAGGCAATCAACCAACTACACGAAAAACCCCCAAACCTTGCAAGCAAGATTCAGGGGTTTTACCGTATGAAGCGGGTGACGCGATTCGAACGCGCGACATTCACCTTGGCAAGGTGACGCTCTACCACTGAGCTACACCCGCAGCCATTTGACTGGCACTCATTCATTATGCACCACGGGCTGCCCGCCAGTCAACGCTGCTGGAGCAGTGGCGAGAGTCTATGGTGCAATGGCTCTTGGGGCCCACTGCTGGCAAGGGCTGGAGTGGGTAAGCGAGGCCGAGCAGAGTAACGCGCCCGCCAACAAGAGGCGCAGACCAAACTCAACAGTCCGTAACCGAAGAGGCAGGCGATGGGAGGCCATCCGGCAAGCTTGAATCTCATCTTTGACACGTTGATCTTTGGCCAGGCGGCCCGCTCACCTCTGGCGCGGGGTGGCATTTATCGTTATGCCAGCCAGTTGCTGCAGGCACTCCACGATCAAGCCAACATCACACTTAAAACCTATTGCCCAGAGCCACTTCTTGCCTCTCTCGCTGAAGTCGAACTGAAGCGACTTGATCTCGGTGCCAATCCATTGGCCCTTGCCCTGACGACGTCGGTGTTGACGAGGAGCCTCCCGCCCCTGCTGATCCGACTGGCAAAGCCATTACGTCGCAGCTACGCACGCCTTCCAGGCGCACGCGCGGCTAGCCAGCAGAGGTTCGACACTCTGCTGAAGAGCTGTGACAAAGAGCTCACCCTGTTCCACACGCCGTTTCAAGCCGTACCTTCTGCCATCCGCCGTCATGATGCGCTGCCAGTGGTCGTGACGGTCCACGACATGATTCCAATGATCATGCCAGAGTTGTTCACGAGGGAAACCGTCCGCCATTTTCACGGGCTTGTCGATGGATTATGCAGGAGCGATCAGGTGATTTGCGTATCAGAATCCACGAAGCGTGACTTTCTGCACTTCACCCACACCGTGCCTGCGGAGCATGTTCATGTCACTCCACTGGCCGCCTCCCCAGAGCTGCAACCGGTAACGGATCCTCATCTCCTGAGCTGTGCCCGTGAGCGTTTTGGACTGAAGCCCAACGACCGCGTCATTCTTAGCTTATGTACACTTGAACCTCGAAAGAACCTCGCGACACTACTGACTGCATTCGAGGCGTTGCAGCGGCACAGCTCGCTGGACTCCATCAAGCTACTGCTGGCAGGATCAGTCGGATGGAAGTCGGCACCCCTGTTGGACAGACTTAGGGAGAGCTCTGCCAGTTCGAACATTCTTCTGCTTGGACATGTCACTGAAGAGGAGCTGCCGGTGCTGTATTCGCTTGCTGATGTGTTTGTCTACCCATCGCTATACGAGGGGTTTGGATTGCCGCCCCTGGAAGCGATGAGCTGCGGAACACCGGTGATCGTCGGAAACACGTCATCCATCCCAGAGGTGACGGGTGAGGCCGGCTTGACCATTGATCCACAGAGTCCGGTAGAACTCACTACTGCCCTTGAGCGCGTGCTGGCATCAGAAAGCCTGCGGCGCCAATTGGCTCAGCAGTGCGAGGTCCAAGCCAAGAAGTTCAGCTGGGCTCGTACCGCTCACCTGACCCGTGGGGTGTACAACATCGCCCTTGCGAGCAGAAGATGACCGCATTCGCCTACAGGCCAATGGGATTCCGCGAGATCGGCGGCATTCATGTGGTGGCCACCGAAGTGGCTCACCGTCTGCGAGACTCCCAGTTCGCCTCTACCGGATTGTGGACCCTACGCAGGACGTTGAAGTCCTTGCCCCATGAAGAGAAGTGTGGCGTCTTGCATGGCACTCAGCCAACCGAGAGGGTCAGGCCTGGAGAACACTTGCTCCTGTTTGGCTGCGACAGCGCCTGGGCCTATCTGCTTGCCATCCATATCCGCTGCTTCAATCCATCCGTCCGTATCGCCTGGCTCCCCAGCTTTCATGACCCTGACTTTGTCAAGCACCGCTGGCGGGCTCGCCTGGCCCAGGTAGTGCTGAAAATGATGCAGAGGATCGGAATCAACGTGTATGTGCAGACGATCCATGAGCAGAAACTGCTTCAGGCAGGGCGCTGTCTGCTTTCAAGTCATGCTCTGCCCCTTGCGGTGCTGCAGCGGCTGAAGGTTGAACAGGCGCACTCGTGCCCGGACGCCAGGCAGAGGCCCTTTGACTTGCTCTTTCTCGGACGCCCCACCGAACAGAAAGGTTGGTCCAGATTCCTTGCTGTGGTGCAGGAAACAGGGCTTCGCAGTGCGGCCATCGTTCCAACCTCACCACCCAGCAGTGACATCTCACGCTCACCCACGTTGACTGTAGTTGTTTCACCAACGACGAACGATATTCCTGCCCTGTTGCGACAAGCAAAACTGGTGTTGATTCCCTCCGATTATGAATCGCTTGGTCTTGCGCAGATAGAGGCTGTGGCCAGCGGCTGCGTGGTACCAATCCTGGGGCGATGGCCACTGTGGGATCAGTTTTCACTTCTGCACTGGGAGACCTGCAGCCGCGACGAACTGGTGACCTCCTGTCTTCGCCTCAGCCGACAACCCTCCTTGCTGAGTCGTCTATCACGAATGCAGCGAAGCTACCTGCTTCAACATCCGATGATGGACACACCCTTCTTACCTGATTTTTAACGCTGTGTCGCCACGGGTCTCCATTGTGCTGCCCTTCCGTAACCAGGGGGCGCTCCTATCCCAGGCCTGCAAGTCTCTGCAGGCTCAAACGGTCGACGCATGGGAGTGTATTCTCGTCAACGATGGGTCAGATAGCGAAGCACAAAAGATTGCTGAGGCTGTTGCCACACGTGATGGACGCTTCAAACTCATCAGCATTCCACACAACGACCATTTTCCCGGACCCTGGCTCGCCCGCAATGTCGGTTTGGCCAGTGCAACAAGTGAACTGATTGCGTTTCTCGATGCCGATGATCTCTGGCATCCACGCAAACTTGAGCGCCAGCTTGTCCTTCACTCCGTTCACGGAATCGAATTGTCGGTAACTGGCTATCACCGCTTTGAAGCAACCAGCATGAAGTTAGTTGAAACGCGCAGGCCTCCGCTTACTCTCAATCTCAAAGCACTGCTACGGGGCAATCCTGTGCCGTTCTCGTCTGTGATCATCCAGCGTGATTGCCTCACGCAACCGTTCCATCCTGAACGCCACGAGGATTACGGCCTATGGCTCCGGCTGTTCACCAACGACCCGCCACCGCGCTATGGATGCCTCATGGAGCCATTGATGGCCTACCGGTTGCATAGCGCATCCCTGTCATCCCAACGTGGACGCAGCATCTTCGCTGTGGAGAAACTATTCAGGCACACATTCAGTGCCCCCAGCCGAAGACTCATGGCCCTAACAGCCTGGGCGCTGGAGCGTGCGTGGAGACAAACGGTTGCTGGAGTTCACCGGATCCTGTGGCAGGATGCCAAGCTTCCATCGCCCTTCATCGATTATCTGGCGACCGGGAGTCAGCCGTACCTGGATGACCATCGCAGCACCTCATAGCCAAAGACAACCAGCAACGATTGCTGTGCCTGCTGAGGCATGCGTTAGGTGACCAAGAGCGGTAGGCAAGGCCTGGACGTTCACCGTGTCAGCCAATCCATTGGTGCCCAAGATATCCACAAGAAATCATCCATCTTCTCTCGTTCAACCTCACTCCGGCTAAGCAGCGAAAGCACAGCGTAGCGATCAGCCCCCCTGCTGGAGCGCTGGTGATGCATGAGCTTGATCAGGCGCTTCAGTGGAATCCAGGGAGCCGTGATTGTCTTCGCAGGCAAGAGCAGCGAGCGCCACGGCTGAACAGCAGGATCGATCCTCTCGAAATCTGCGAACTGGCCTGATTAAAGCGGATTGCCCGTAACTTCCTCAAGCCACTTCATAATACACAAGTGAATTGGAGCCGCTTGCTGACTCAACCTGCTGAAAGACCGGCAATGTATCTTGCGCATACGCTGGAGTTTCAACTCTGCGATTGCCGGGATCCGCAACAACATCCTGGGTAAGGACAGAAATCAAGGCCCAGCTATCTCCACCGTTCGTGCTCTCGCTGACCGCAACAACTCTGTCGCCATCGATAATGGCATCATAGGTGATCTTGATCGTGCCATCCTCCATCAGGCTGATCTGCATGTAGTTTCCGCTGGGCTGATCCGTGATCACAACAGGCTCATCCCATGAGTCCGTATCATTATTGTATCGCAAGTAAACAACTCGGCTTTCACCGTTATTAGTGGCAACATGGATGTTGCCGTCCTCATCGGTCAACGAGCTGAAATGGGTGCCATTGGGATCATTCTGACTATCTCCCTGGATCAAGATTGTCTCACTGACGCCAAGGCTGCCACCAGGGGACGCGCTTTCCGAAAACTCAGTCCAATTCAGAGTAGCTCCATTGGTATAAAGAAGCCCAAATCCCTCATCCAATGCAATGACGTTCCCCGACATCCTGCCGTCATTCGTTGTATTGACAATTCCTTGATTGAGGACAGCCCATGTTGCTCCTTGATCATCGCTCTGAGCGACCCTTAGGCTCGCCTGTCCTGTTGACCTGTCGGTTGCCGTAAACGCTACAACGATCGTGCCAGCCCCGGTGACGGCGATGGACGGCCGCTCAACCCTCAGGGACGCAGGACTGGGTGGGATTACCGTCGATTCAATTGTCCAAGATACGCTCGCTTCCGAATAGCTCAGGATGGCAAGAGCGATCCCGCCGCCTTCAATCGTATACACTGAATAAAGCTTGCCATCAACGATCATGCCATCTGCACGGGAAGAAGCAGTGGAGTTCGCCAGCGTGACAGTTGCCTCCCATGTTGAACCATTGTCTATGCTGGAATAGAGTGAAAGCTGGCCATTTGTGTTGGCCATCACGTTAACAGCGCCATCTTCAGTGACCCATGAATGATCCTGAAAACGCGAGGAGATCATGCCCTCATTACCGTTCGTGATCGTAGTGGGATTCCCGGTGATGACATCAGGGCTACCAGGGGCACCAGGGGCAAACAGGATGGTGCCAGTCACAGAGAACGCGGCAGGATCAGCTGGCGAGTTGTTCGCGATGATCTCATCCAAGTCAGCGCCAACCAGTGCGATTATCCCTGCATTGTCAGGGTTGGAAAAGCTATACGCTGTGGCAAAGATCTGACCAGAGGAATTGGCATTAACAACATTGTTGCCCTGCAGATCGGCGAGGATTGCGCCACCAGTTGACTCGATTCCATTCACAACTGCACGAACCCTCAAAAGAATGCCATCGCCCTCTGACTGGAGGATCGTATTCGAATACAGTGCAATATCAATGCTTGAGTTTTCATAAGACAGAATCTTGATTCCTTCTGCAGACTGACTGCTCTGAATGGGATTATCTGCAAGTGTTGAAATTATATTATTGGACACCATGGCTTCGCCAACTTCTCCATTGACTCCGGCAATCAAGTAGATTCCATCTGCATCGTTGCCGAGCGTAGTTACTTCATTGCCTTCAACTTGAACAGTCTGGATGCTGCTGTTTCTGAGCACGTTAATGTATATTCCATCTGATTCCAATTCGAATCTATTGTTTGAATCGCTGCCAACGTCTCCCGTGGTCAGAATCGTGTTGCTATTCACGGTTGCCTGTCTGATCGTTCCCCCATCCAGGCTGCTCAAGTAAACACCTTCAGAGAGAGGTCCCGACGTTGAAATGTCATTCTGATTCACTTGCACAGATCCAATCGAGCCAGATCCAGAGGCCAGCAAGCGAATACCATGCGACATGAAGGCTCCATCCGTGCTGATCTTGTTCCCAATGAGGTCAAGGCGATCAAGGTAACCATTGGAAACGACCACTTCAATGCCAGCTGTTTGTGCACCACTGGCCGTGATCATATTATCGAGAATTTGGAGATCGTTGGTTGGGGATGTAGTGGCACGGCTTTCGGTAACAAGGATGCCACGATTCCCATCGCCAATCGCGGAGATCTTGTTCCCTGAGATGGTATGGGTGTTGGCACCTTGCACCAGAATACCCGAACCACCATTGCCACCGAATTGATTGGAGAACGTGTTGTCAACCAGTTGCCCTGTGAGGGGATCCGTCAGAGCACCAATCGTGTTTTGACTTGAGTTGGCTGTGATTCGGATCCCATTGCCCGAGTTGCCCTAGCCATTGACACCATCGAGCATCAAGCCAAAGAAGTTATTCTGAACAGTGATCCCATTCGCATCAAGCCTGAGGCCATCACCACCGGCATCGTTTAGTGACAACCCTCGAAGGCTTGATTCCGCGGCTCGGCTGCCTCGGAACACTAATCCTGCGCGACCATTGAAATCAATGGCAATGCCGGGCGCACTCGTGTCATTAAACAATCCACTGATCGCCACCCTGTCAGTAATTACGGGCAAACTACTAAACAGACTGATTGTTCCTCCAGCAAGAGAGGAATCAAAGCCAATCGAATCAAACCCCATGGAGCTATTGGCACTAGTGATTGCCCATCTCAGGCTCCCAATCCCTTGATTGGCCAGGGTTGTTACAAGAAAGTCCATTGCAGCCCACAACCTATACGATATATCTTGATGCTATTGTAGGAAATCTTATACTTCAGCGATCCGGGCAATGTTCTTTATAATTTGCAACAGCTTGGCCGCCTGGATGGGTCTGAAACCGAAGCCAAGTGCCTCACCGGTTCTTTTGCCTGACCTGCGAGGATTGGCTCAGTCAGTGGGGTTCCCGCCCCTCAGAGTCCAAGCCAACGTCTACCGAAGTTGATCAGAAACTGATCAACTCATTGGGAAGATTGCTGATCCCCGCAGACGCAACGGTGGCTGCTAGGAAGGAGGCCGCTGATCCGTGCCCTTGCCCAGGCTCAAGCCTCACTGGAAGCCCGGCTGAGCCAATCCAGCAACAGCCGGCTGCTGATCATCGCTCAACAGCCACGCCCTGCCGATCCTCGGCAACAGCCTGTCCTGTGTCCATGCTGCCGCGGCGCCCAGCGCTGCCGACAGTCGCTGCGGACAGTCGCTGCAATCGCATGGCTCGGAAGAACACTTAGCGGCATCGCACAACCACACTGAAGCCATGAAAAGAGCTTCTAATGTGATGCACAGATGCTGGGCTTGCTAAACAGAACGCTATTGATCAACTGGTCGAAGCCAGGCCTGGCGGAATATCTCGCATGATATGTTTGAACATAGGATGGGCCATTTGGGCCGAGAAGCCGAAGCTTGCTGAGATCATTTTCAATGATCGTTTTAACTTTCGTATGATCTGTTCCGTCGTAGCATGACGGATAAAGCATGCCAAACTCTCCATTCGCAATCGGCTCCCTAAAGCCAACAATATCGGGAGCAATGATGGGAACCGACAGAGACGCACATTCCAAAGCCACCAAGGGCATGCCCTCATACTCCGAAAAGAAAACAACGACATCACAAAGGGACAAGAAGCCGCCAGCGTCTTTAACATTTCCTACATAACTGAGGCTGCCATACTGTGAAGCGGCTTTTTCAACGGTGCTGCGCAATTCACCATCTCCTCCCATGAGATAGGAGATGCCGCTGTTAGCTTGCGTGGATTCAACAAGCCTCAGAAACTCATCGGGCCGTTTTTGCATGTCCAAACGACCAAGAAAACCAACAATCAAGTTAGTGTCTGGTATTCCTAGCGCCATGCGGCTATATTTAGAAGGCGCCTGCTGCGATTGTGGACGCATCGGCTTTACCTGGTTGTGCACGACAAGGACCTTGCTTTCATCCACGCCATAGCGGCCGCACATAAAGTCTTTATATGTCTCACTGATGACGATTCGAGTATCAATAAAGTCCTTGTAATAATTGCTCAGGTCGAACCAGCTCAGGGTGCCAGTGGCTCCGGTGCAATGGAGTAAGTCGACAATACGGACTGAGGGGAAGTACTTTTTGATCAGCGGCGCAAGGCAATAAAGGTGCGGATTGCTCATGATGATGATTGAGGCAGGCTTGTGAATGCAAATCAATGCCCATAGCGCTTTGATCCTGCCGATTGGCGATGTGCTCAGCTCTTCCAGGATTCCCGCACACAGTGAAACAGAAGAGAACTGCTCGCTGAAGTATTTGTTCTCACCACGCCCAAGAACAACAATATCCAACAACTCTCGGCCTTGAATCTCCTTGAGATATCCACAGAGATCCAACAACACCTGCTCCGCCCCGCCAGCACGCCACCAATAATGACCAACCAGAACGCTACTGGAAGCAGGGCTAAGTGCAGAGAGCTTGGAATAGATTTCGTCAAAGCTACTGCTACTGTAATTGATGCTCTCTGATAATCCGCAGTACTGCTCACATGGATTGGGGAGGAACCGGAGAGAGACCAGTTCAGAGATCAGCTTTTTCGGCCGAGCCATCGCATAGAACAGATAGCGCGTCTTGACCCGTGCCACGGGTGTATCAATTTTCAAGAACTGCCTCAGCAGCATCGCTAGCGCTTGCCTTGAGTAATACCTAGGGTCAAGTGGAGAGGTCGTAGTCTCTGATCCAGATCGCGCTTTCATATAATTCAGCTTGGCCCCTGCCATGAACGGCAGACGGCAAACAAACGTGCGCCAATGAACATATCGGCTAGCGAGTGCGAGCTCGGGAGACCTCGTCATCATGCTTTTAATGTTTTTGCGGTAGTAAAAGACGATGGATCTGTTTGGCTCTCCATACCAGCCCTTTACAAGCAGGCTCATATAGGTAGCCCAGTCTTCATACCACTTAACGCCACCGGCAACTGTCTTATCTCTTTGGCCCTTGATGGATTCCCATGCTTTTTTTCTAAACATGGAGGCTGTTGCGCAATAATTATAGACGAATAGCCTTCTTATGCCAAAGTCCTCAGCACGCGAGAAGTTCTGCTCAAACCCAAATCCCACTACATTCGGATATGTCCAGCCAATCTTCTCGCCTGACATCATTGTAGCCAAGCCTTTGAGAAGATAGTCGGAAGAGACAAGATCGTCGGAGTCAAGAAACACAAGAAAATCGCCTTTGGCGATCTGTGCGCCGAAGTTGCGAACTTGAACCAATCCAGTGTTCTTTGCTAAGCGCTTCACCGTCACATGATTGGCGCAACGAGAGGCTTGGCCCTCAATCACATCAAGCAGGTGCAGGGTATCCTGGCTGGTCGAATGGTCGTCGATAATGATTATTTCATAGCTACTGGGGTCAAGAGTTTGCTCGCATGCACTCAGAAATGCCGCCTCAAGCTGATCTGGCTTGGTATTGTATACAGGTATCACTACAGATGCAAGCATGAATAAATGATCGCCGATGTCTAAGATAGTAGCACGCTAAGCACTTTCCTGCCAGATTATCGCCTACACACACTCTGGAAGCGATGGCGATTCATAGGAAGTTCAGGCTCACATTAAAAGCTGGCATTCACTCAATGGCGGCAAGAACCCCTGCACTCGTTGGTTACACGTGCAAGAGAGCCCCTCAAAGGAGCCATGCGCTGCAGCCTCAGACCCATAGAGGAAGGCGATACCGAACCCACTTCAAGGCTCCCACTGCTATCAACACCCCAATGGTGTTAATGGCAAGAGAGAGCAACTCATCTCCAAGATGTAACTGACCATCAATCAAGCTGTCCCTCACCGGTGCAAGCGCTTGGTAGAAGGGATTGAAGTCAGCGAGAACGCTGAGCTCGCCAAGGCCTTCCCGCTTGTAGAGGATTGGAGAAACAAGAAAAAGAAGCTGGAGAAGAATCGGCATCAACTGAGCAAAATCCTTGAAGCGGGCTCCCAACACGGCCATCAAAACGATGATCCAAAACGTGAATAGGCATAGGTTGATCAATGGCAGCCAGATGTAGTGAACAGCATTCAGGAGAAGACCTGGATCAATCAATGCGAAGGCGAGGAGAACAACCACAAAGGCCTGGGCGAAGGTCTGGAGCTGGAACGCCCATTCCTCCAGGCAATAGAAGATGCTCGGCATCGCATTGTTCACGAGTTGGTCACGGCGCAGCAGGAACAGAGTGCTGCCCGCAAGTGACGCCATGCTGACGAGCCCCCAGATAGTGACACCAAATCCGAGATAAATAATGTAACGGAGAGGGTCGGCAACCTTCAGAACAGTGCCGTACACAACCCCTAGAACACCCACACTCAACAGATTGCTCAGGCCCATCC
Organism: Synechococcus sp. CS-1333; assembly: GCF_025128015.1. NCBI lineage: Bacteria > Bacillati > Cyanobacteriota > Cyanophyceae > Synechococcales > Synechococcaceae > Synechococcus > Synechococcus sp. CS-1333. Next base: position 173,043 of record NZ_JAHLYO010000009.1, on the reverse strand, counting down.
AGAAGCTACCCAGCGTGGTGCGGCTGAACCGAGCCAAGGTGCGCAACCAAGCGCTGTACCACCATGCACGCGCCGTGCGGCAGGCATAACCCAGTCCTTGGCCCATGGCGGGCTTTGCATCTCGCAGACTCATATCCCTCGGGGAAAGCTCCTGCATCGCTCTCAGCCCACCCCCTTGGTGTAGGCCTCGATCGCCTCCTCTAGGGAGCCATCAAACTCAAGGTGCCCGTGCATGAGAACCACCCCCCTGGTGCAGAATTGAGCGAGCAGGTCATTGGAGTGGGAGGCCAAAATAAGTGTTCCCGCTTCCCCTAAGAAGCGTGTGAGCTGGTGCCGGGCTCGGGAGAGGAACCACTGATCACCAGCCCCTAGCCCCTCGTCTAGCGCCAAGGCTTCATGCCTGAAGGCGGTAAGCAGCCCGAATTGCAACCGGGTGCGCATGCCTTCGCTATAGGTGCGAATCGGTAGATGGATGAAATCAGCCAATTCCGTAAAGGCTGTGAGTTCCTCCAGAAAAGCGTCAAATCCCTTGATTGTGTTGCAATTGAAAAGATAGTGGGCGCGTGCAGCGTGCCTGCCGGTGAGATCGGTGTCCACCCAAAAGTTCTTATTGATCAGTGGAACCACCCGACCATAACGGCGGACACTGCCACTGCTGGGCTTGTAGATGTCACAGAGCAACCGCAAAAGGGTGGATTTACCGGCACCGTTATGGCCCAGCAACGCAACTCGCTCTCCTTTGTTGATTGTGAAGCTGAGGTTATTGAGAGCGCGCACCGAGACCCCTCCTCGTTTGCCGCGGTTCAGCAGGCCGCCAGTGAGCCCACCGACAAGCGCTGCTTTGAGCGAACGACCGCCAACGCCCTCCACCGGAATGTCAAGGCAAACCCTGTCAAGCTCCACCAGCGGCTGATCAGCAGGACTGGAGGCCAAGCCTCTCCTTGAAGAGAGCGTCACGCTATCGGTCAACGTACAATTGTGCCAGGTAGCACTTGCATCAGGCTGCCCATTTCCAGGGCCTGCAACGCATAGCTCCAGCCCAGGTTGCTCTTGATACCGGCCCGCTCCAGCGCCTGCTGGAGGGTGTCGGTGGTGAGCACGCCGAAGATCACCGGCACGCCCGTATCGCGGGCCACGGCCGCCACGCCCTTGCTCACTTCGGAGCAGACGTAATCGAAGTGGGGCGTGTCGCCGCGGATCACGGCCCCGAGTGTGATCACCACCTGATAGCGGCCCGAGGCCGCCAGACGCTGCGCCACGAGGGGAATCTCGAAGCTGCCGGGCACCCAAGCCACATCCAGCTGCTCGCTGCTGGGGGTGACGTCGATGCCGTGGCGAGAAAGGGCATCCAGGCAGGCGCTGAGCAGCTTGCCCGTGACCAGGTCATTGAACCGGCCCACCACGATGCCGATATGGAGGCCGCTGACCTCGGTGAACCGTCCTTCGAAAACCGCCAAGGGCCTCAGACCACGAAGTAACTGATTCCCCAGTTGAGCAGAACGAGGGCCACCCAGGCGGCGCCACCCAGCAGGATCAGGCGGTTGGAGCGGCCGCTGTCTTCGGTGCTCGCATAGAGCACCGGCACCGCCACGATCAGGGCGAACGACATCACCACCAGGGCCAGAACGGTGAGGGTGTTGAGGAGCTGCATGGGACCTGCGGGGCCTGGGGAGGGCAGTGCGACGATCTTCCCACGTGGGATTTCCCTCACCTGCGGGCGGCCGCCGGATCCTTCACATCTTGTGGGGAGCAGCTGGCCCGGGGCCCCTACCATCGCTGCAGCCAGGAGCCGCCCGTGGGCGCCGACGCCGATCGCCAGCTCTCGTTGGTGCCTGAGGAGGCGCTGCAGGGCAGTCTGTTCGGCGCCGCCGAGCCCGCATCCGCACCGGGCGATGGAGACCGCAGCAGCCCGGGCGATCTCGACCTGGACGATGGCGCCCTCGCCGCAGCGGCCGCCGCCCGGCCCCGGGCCCACTCGCGCCGCAGCCTCTCCACCGATCCCGATACCGACGAAGCCCCTGCCAGCGCCGCCGGCGAAGCCAGCCCGCAGCAGGCGTTGGCGGAGGACCAGCCCCGCTGGCATCACCACAGCCTGGTGGCGGCGGAAGACCTGCCGCCGATGCTGCGGCACTACGCCGAGCTCAAGCGCGCCCACCCCGAGCGGGTGCTGCTCTACCGCCTCGGCGACTTCTTCGAGTGCTTCTTCGAGGACGCCATCCAGCTGTCCCGCCTGCTGGAGCTCACGCTCACGGGCAAGGACGCCGGCAAGGCGATCGGTCGGGTGCCGATGGCCGGCATCCCCCACCACGCCGCCGAGCGCTACTGCAGTGAGCTGGTGCGCCGCGGTCTGAGCGTCGCTCTCTGCGACCAGCTGGAGACCACGGCCGCCAAGGGGGCGCTGCTGAAGCGCGACATCACCCGCGTGCTGACCCCCGGCACCGTGCTGGAGGAGGGGATGCTGGCCGCCCGGCGTAACAACTGGCTCGCGGCGGTGGTGCTGGAGCAGGGCGACTGGGGGCTGGCGGTGGCCGATGTGAGCACCGGCGAGTTCCGCCTCAGCCAACGGCAGGGGAGCGATGCCCTGCACCAGGAACTGCTGCAACTGGAGGCGGCCGAGCTGATCTGGCCCGATCCCGACGCCGCGGCGTACCCGGACGGCACCGCCGGCAAGCCGGCCTGGTGCCCACCAGCCCTGCACCTCACCCGGCTGGCGCGCACGCCCTTCAGCCTGCCGGAGGCGCGGCGCACACTGCTGCAGCGCTTTCGGCTTGCCACCACCGACGGTCTCGGGCTGGCGGAGGCGCCCCTGGCGCTGCGGGCGGCGGGAGGGTTGCTGCGCTACCTCGACGACAACCAGACCGGTGCCCGGAGCACTGCCGCCGGCCTGGTGCCCCTCGATCCACCCAGCCTCCGCTTCGCCGGCGATCACCTGGTGCTCGATGCCCAGACGCGGCGCAACCTGGAGATCACCCGCACCCAGCGCGACGGCCAGTTCCACGGCTCGCTGCTGTGGGCCCTCGATCGCACCATGACCGCCATGGGCGGCCGGGCCCTGCGTCGCTGGCTGGAGGCGCCGCTGATGGACCGCGCCGCCATCCACGCCCGTCAGGAGGGCGTGAGTGAGCTGGTGGAGCAGCGCGGGCTGCGGCTGGCCCTGCGCCGTCTGCTGCGGCCGATGGGCGATCTGGAGCGGCTGGCGGGGCGGGCCGGTGCGGGCACCGCCTCGGCCCGGGATCTGGTGGCCCTCGCCGATGGACTCGAGCGGCTGCCGCGGCTGGCGGCGTTGCTGGCGGCGGCGCGCAGCGAGCCCCTGGCGGCCCTGCGCGAACCGCCGCCCGAACTGGCGGTGCTGGTGGAGCAGCTGCGTCACACCCTGCAGGACACCCCGCCACTGAGCCTCACGGAAGGGGGGCTGATCCACGACGGCGTCGACGCGCGACTCGATGGGCTGCGCAACCGGCTCGACGACCAGCAGGCCTGGCTGGTGGAGCAGGAGAAAGCGGAGCGGCAACGCAGCGGCATCCCCTCGCTGCGGGTGCAGTTTCACCGCACCTTCGGCTATTTCCTCTCGGTGAGCCGGGCCCGGGCCACACGGGTGCCCGAGCACTGGATCCGGCGCCAGACCCTCGCCAACGAGGAGCGCTTCGTGACGCCCGAACTCAAGGCGCGCGAGGGCCGCATCCTGCAGCTCCAGGCCCGCGCCGCCCAGCGGGAGTACGAACTGTTCAGCGAGCTGCGCGCCGCCGTCGGCGCCCTGGCCGCGCCGATCCGCAGCGCTGCCCGGCGCGTGGCCCGCCTCGATGCGATCGCCTCGCTCGCCGAGGTGGCCGCCACCTGCGGCTACTGCCGCCCCGAGCTCACCGGCGACCGCAGCCTCTGGATCGAGGCCGGCCGCCATCCCGTGGTGGAACAGCTGCTGGTGGAGGAGCCCTTCACCGCCAATGGCATCCACCTGGGCGAGGCGGACCAGCCCGATCTGGTGGTGCTCACCGGACCGAACGCCAGTGGCAAGAGCTGCTATCTGCGCCAGACGGGCCTGCTGCAGCTGATGGCCCAGATCGGCAGCTGGATTCCCGCCAGCCGCGCCCGGCTCGGCCTCTGCGACCGCATCTTCACCCGGGTCGGCGCCGTAGATGACCTCGCCACCGGCCAGTCCACCTTCATGGTGGAGATGGCCGAAACGGCCAACATCCTGCACCACGCCACCGATCGCTCTCTGGTGCTGCTCGATGAGATCGGGCGCGGCACTGCCACCTTCGACGGCCTCTCGATCGCCTGGGCGGTGGCGGAGCACCTGGCCGACGGCCTGCGGGCGCGGGCGGTGTTCGCCACCCACTACCACGAGCTCAACGAGCTGGCCGAGCTGCTCCCGAACGTGGCCAACTTCCAGGTGCTGGTGGAGGAAACCGGCGATCAGCTGGTGTTCCTGCATCAGGTGCGTCCCGGCGGCGCCAGCCGCAGTTACGGCATCGAGGCGGCCCGCCTGGCCGGGGTGCCCCAGCAGGTGGTGCGCCGCGCCCGCCAGGTGCTCGGACGGATCGAGGCCAACAGCCACGTGGTGGTGGGGCTGCAGGTGGCGGCCTAGGGAAGGCCTCAGGCGCGGTCCAGCCAGGCGCGCCGCAGCAGGGCGTTCACCGCCGCCGCCGCCAGACCCGCCCCCCCCTTGCTGCCCTCCAGCCGGATCTGGGGCAGACCGCTGGCGGCCAGGTGGCGCTTGCTCTCGGCCACCCCCACAAAGCCCACCGGCATGCCGATCACCAGCGCCGGCGGCACCACGCCCGCGACCGGCTCGGGGGCGGCCACCAGCTCCAGCAACCGTTCGAGCGCGGTGGGGGCACTGCCGATCAGCACCACAGCCCCCGGCAGGGCCGCCAGGGCCGGGGCCATCCCCGCAGCGGTGCGGGTGCTGCCTTCAGGCGCCAGAGCGGGCGCCCAGGCCAGCACGCTGTGCACCGGGTTGCCGAAGCTGCGGCGGGCCATCGGGGTCACCGCCGCCGCCGCCATCGCGGTATCTGTGAGGATCGGCGCCCCGGCCGCCAGGGCCGCCAGGCCGGCGACGCAGGCGCCTGGGCTGAAGCGCAGCTCCGGCGCAATGGCCAGATCGCCACTGCTGTGCACCAGGCGCTCGAGCACCTCCTGTTGCACAGGGTCAAGACCGGTGGGCCCCAGCCAGCCCCGGATCCTCCGCACGCTTTCGGTGAAGATCGGATGGTCCACGGCCTGCCCCGATGCCGATCCATCTCTACTGGGGCGACGACGAGGCCAGCCGTCAGCGGGCGGTGGAGGAGCTGATCACCGCGTCGGTGGATCCGGTCTGGCAGAGCATCAACCTCAGCCGGCTCGATGGCAACGACACGGCCCAGGCCGGCCAGGCATTGATCGAGGCGCGCACCGGCCCGTTCGGCGGCGGTGACCGGGTGGTGGTGGTGCAGCGCAGCCCCTTCTGCCACACCTGTCCGGCGGAGCTGGCCACGCAGCTGGAGGCCAGCCTGGAGCTGATCCCCGCCACCAGCCACCTGGTGCTGGTGAGCGAAGGCAAACCGGACGCACGCCTGCGCACCACCAAAGCCCTCAAGGCGATCGCCAAGGAACGCAGCTTCGTGCTGCCGGCGGTGTGGGATGGAGAGGGCCAGCTGGAGCTGGTGCGCAGCACTGCCCGCTCCCTGGGCCTGACGGCCACGCCGGCGGCGATCGAAGCGCTGGCGGGTGCGATCGGCAGCGACAGCGCCCGCCTGGCCAGCGAGCTGGAGAAGCTCGCCGTGTTCTGCGGTCAGCGCCCGATCGACGGCGCGGCGGTGGCGGCGCTGGTGGCGGGCCACAGCACCAGCAGCCTGGCGGTGGGGGAAGCGCTGCTGCGCGGGGACGCCGGCGAGGCCATCGCCCTGGTGGACGAGCTGGTGCGGGCGGGGGAGCCGGCGCTGCGGATCGTGGCCACACTCGCCGGCCAGCTGCGGGGCTGGGTGTGGGTGAGCCTGCTGGACGCCCAGGGCGAACAGGACGTGGCCGTGATCGCCAAGGCGGCCGGCATCGGCAACCCCAGGCGCATCTACGTGTTGCGCAAGCAGTTGCGCGGTCGGTCGGCGGAGCGGCTGCTGCGGTTGCTGGGGCAGTTGCTGGAGGTGGAGGCGGCGCTCAAACGGGGCACTGAAGCCGGCGACGCCTTCCGCGATGGGTTCCTGTCAGCCCCCCTCCGATAATCAGCACCGATCCACCGTTCGCGCGCGCACCGGGATGGCCCTGCTGGTTCAGAAGTTCGGGGGCACCTCCGTCGGCAGCGTGGAACGCCTGCAGGCCGTGGCGCGTCGCATCGCCGCCAGCCGCGAGGAGGGCCACGATCTGGTGATCGTGGTGTCGGCCATGGGCCACACCACCGACGAACTCACCGGCCTGGCCCGGGCCATCACCACCACCCCTCCCCAGCGGGAGATGGACATGCTGCTGGCCACCGGTGAGCAGGTGTCGATCGCCCTGCTGGCGATGGCGCTGCAGGCGATCGGCGTGCCGGCCGTGTCGATGACCGGCGCTCAGGTGGGGATCGTCACCGAGTCGTCCTACGGGCGCGCGCGGATCCTGGAGGTGCGCACCGACCGCATCGAGCGGTTGCTGGAGGAGGGCCAGGTGGTGGTGGTGGCCGGCTTCCAGGGCACCAGCAGCGGCAGCGCCGGTACGCCGGAGATCACCACCCTGGGCCGCGGCGGCTCCGACACCTCGGCCGTGGCGCTGGCGGCGGCGCTGGCGGCGTCGGTGTGCGAGATCTACACCGATGTGCCGGGCGTGCTCACCACCGACCCCCGCAAGGTGGCGGATGCCCAGCTGATGGAGCAGGTGAGCTGCGACGAGATGCTGGAGCTGGCCAGCCTCGGCGCCTCGGTGTTGCACCCACGGGCGGTGGAGATCGCCCGCAACTACGGCGTGCCGCTGGTGGTGCGCTCCAGTTGGAGCGAGGCCCCCGGCACCCGGCTCACCAGTGGCCCGCCGCGCCCGATCGGCAGCGGTGGGCTGGAACTGGGTCGTCCTGTCGATGGCGCCGATCTCGAGGAGCGCCAGGCGGTGCTGGCCCTCACCCGCGTGCCCGACCGGCCCGGTGTGGCCGCCCTGCTGTTCGAGGCCCTCTCGGCCGCCGGCCTGAACGTGGATCTGATCGTGCAATCGACCCATGACGGCACCACCAACGACATCGCCTTCACCGTGGCGGAGGATCAGCTGGAGGCCTCACTCACGGTGTGCCGCGCTCTGCTCGGCGATCTCCAGGCCGACGACACGGCCCTGAGCAGCGAGGCGGGCCTGGCCAAGCTGAGCATCTCCGGAGCCGGGATCATGGGGCGGCCAGGCATTGCCGCGCGCCTGTTCGACACCCTGGCGCGCTACGGCATCAACCTGCGCATGATCGCCACCAGCGAGGTGAAGGTGAGTTGCCTGGTGGACGGCAGCCAGGGCCACCGGGCGCTGCGGGCCGCTGCCGAAGTGTTCGAGCTGCAGGACCACCAGCTGCGCCAGAACCCGCTGCCCTGCAGGGTCAACGATCCCGCTGTGCGGGGCGTGGCCCTCGACCGGGATCAGGCCCAGGTGGCCGTGCGGCAGGTGCCCGATCGGCCCGGCACCGCCGCCGCCGTCTGCCGCAGCCTGGCGGATGCGGGCATCAGCCTCGACACGATCGTGCAGTCGGAGCGCACCCGCGGGGAAGGGCCCACCCGCAGCCGCGACATGAGCTTCACGCTGCGACGGGAGGATCTGGCGCGGGCCCGCCAGGCACTGCAACCGCTGCTGCTGCAGTGGCCGGAAGCGAGCTTCGAGCAGGGCAGCGCTATCGCCCGGGTCAGCGCCGTGGGCGCCGGCATGCCCTGCACACCCGGCACGGCGGGCCGCATGTTCCGGGCCCTGGCGGCAGCGGGCATCAACATCGAGATGATCGCCACCAGCGAGATCCGCACCAGCTGCGTGGTGGCCGAAGACGATGGCGTCAAGGCCCTGCAGGTGGTGCACGCCTGCTTCGCGCTTGGGGGCGAGGCCAGCCATCAGGCGCAGGGCAGCGAGGCTCCCGGCAGCCACGACGCCGCCCTCCCCGCAGGCGCCTAGGTGCACTGGCTCTCCACCCGTCGTTGGCTGGCCCTGGCGGCGGGGCTTGATGCCGCCGGCCTCGTCGTGCTGGCGTTGCTGATCGGCCGGGCGCGCCAGGCGCCGAGCGACCCGAGCGCCGGCCTGCTGCTGATCCTGGTCTTGCTCTACTGGACCTTCGGCTGGCTGTTCGGTTCGTACACCGTGCTGCGCCGCGCCGACATGCGCCGCATGCGCCTGGCCCTGCGGCTGGGGGTCACGAGCGCGGTGTCGCTCAGTGCCGCCGCCCTGCTGGGCTGGTTGGTGCGGGCAGGCCCGGCTGTAGCCGTGCTGCACCGCGGCAGCCTCATCCCGCTGTTCGTGTTGCTGGCCCTGTGGAGCGCCTTGGTGCGGCTGGCGATCCGGCAGGTGTCCAGCCACCCCGGCAACGACCACTGGCGGGTGCTGGCGCTGCCGGAGGAAATCGCGGCGATCGAGCGGGAGTGGGGGCACCAGGCGGGGAGACCGGCACTGGCCATCCAGGATGCGCACGCCCCGGCGTCGCCGGTGGACGGCCATCCCATGGCCCGTGAACAGCTGCCGGGCGGGCTGGATGGCATCGCCCTCAGCCCGGGTGTGCAGGCCGACCCCGCCCTGATGCGGCAGGCGGAGCAGCTGGCCTGGCTGGGCGGGCCACTCACCACCCTGGCCGAGATGGCCGAGCAGGAGCTGCAGCGCATCCCGCCGCAGTGGGTGGGACACCAGTGGCTGCTGTTCTCCGGGCGGATCGAAGGGCGTCAGCCCACGGTGGAGAGGCAGCTCAAGCGCTTCGCCGATGTGGCCATCAGCCTGCTGCTGCTGCTGCTGGCTGCGCCCCTACTGCTGCCGGCTGCGGCACTGATCCGCCTGGGCGATGGCGGACCTGTGTTCTACCGCCAGCGTCGCTCCGGCCTGATGGGCAAAGCCATTGAGGTGATCAAGCTGCGCTCGATGGTGCGACAGGCGGAACTGGGCGGGGCCAGGTGGTCGGAGCCCAATGATCAACGCATCACCCCGGTGGGTGTGTGGCTGCGGCGCACCCGCCTCGATGAACTTCCGCAGCTTCTGAACGTGCTGCGCGGCGAGATGAGCCTGATCGGCCCACGGCCGGAACGGCCGGAGCTGGAAGGGGAGCTGGAGCAGCGCATCCCCCACTACCGGCTGCGGCACTGGATCCGCCCGGGCCTGAGCGGCTGGGCCCAGGTGAACATGCCCTACAGCTCCAGCGTGGAGGATGCGCAGCTGAAGCTCAGCTACGACCTCTACTACCTACGCAACGGCAGCATCTGGCTGGATCTGCTGATCCTCGCCAAAACGATCAAAACCGTGCTGAAGGCCTCCGGGCGTTGACCAGCTGATCGCAGCAGGGCTCAGTGATGACCCACCAGTTTCTGACGCAACTGCTTGATGCGATCGCGCAGGTTGGCCGCTTCTTCGAAGTCGAGGTTCTTGGCGGCCGTTTTCATCTTTTCCTCCAGCTGGGTGATCAGCTCCGGAAGCGCTTCGAGCGGGGCTTCGTTGTGAACAGCCAGCTCCACGGCCTGCTCCAGCTGATCGTCGTTGAGGCGGCGGGACACCTCCAGGTAGGCCAGGATCGAGTTGCCGGCCCGCTTGCCGGCGGGGGTGGGGGTGATGCCGTGCTCTTCGTTGTAGGCATGCTGGATGGCACGCCGCCGCTCGGTTTCGGAAATAGCCTTCGCCATCGAATCGGTGAGGTTGTCGCCATAGAGCAACGCCACCCCACTCACATGGCGGGCGGCGCGGCCGATCGTCTGGATCAAGGAGCGTTCTGCCCGCAGGAAGCCTTCCTTATCGGCATCGAGAATCGCCACCAGCGACACTTCCGGAAGATCGAGCCCTTCTCGCAATAGATTCACACCTACCAGAGCATCGAACGCGCCATTGCGGAGATCCTGGATGATCTCGATGCGCTCGATCGAGTGGATCTCGGAGTGGAGATAGCGCACCCGCACCCCATTCTCGGCCAGGTAATCGGTGAGATCCTCCGCCATGCGCTTGGTGAGCGTGGTGATCAGGCTGCGCTCCGAGCGCTCCGCCCGCACCCGGATTTCAGCCAGCAGATCATCCACCTGCCCCTCGGTGGGGCGCACCTCCACGATCGGATCCAGCACGCCCGTGGGGCGAATCACCTGCTGGGCGATGTGGCCCTCGCTCTGCTGGATCTCCCATTGTCCCGGAGTGGCAGACACGAAGATGGTCTGGCGGGCCTTTTCCCAGAACTCCTCCGCCTTGAGCGGGCGGTTGTCAGCGGCGCTGGGCAGGCGAAAGCCGTGGTCGATCAGCACCTGCTTGCGTGCCTGGTCGCCGTTGTACATGGCATGCAGCTGGGAGCAGGTGACATGGCTTTCATCCACCACCAGCAGCCAGTCGTCGGGGAAGTAATCGATCAGGCATTCGGGCGGAGTGCCGGCCTGGCGGCCCGCGAGGTGGCGGGCATAGTTCTCCACACCGTTGCAGTAGCCCACTTCCTTGAGCATTTCAAGGTCGTAGGTGGTGCGCTGCTCGAGGCGCTGGGCCTCCAGCAGCTTGCCCTGCGCATGCAGCACCTCGAGACGATCGCGTAGCTCCGTGCGAATCGCATCGATCGCCACTTCGAGCCGATCTTTGGGGGTCACGAAGTGTTTGGCGGGGTAGATGTTCACCGCCTCCAGGCTCTGGAGGATCTCACCGGTGGTGGGGTCCACGTAGCGGATCGCCTCCACCTCATCCCCGAACAGCTCAATGCGCACGAGCCTGTCTTCATAGGCGGGGCCGATCTCCAGCACATCGCCCTTCACCCGGAAGCGGCCGCGGCCCGCCTCCAGGTCATTGCGGGAATACTGGTTGTTCACCAGCTCCCGCAGCGAACCGCGCAGATTGAGCGTCTCCCCCACCTGGAACTTCACCGCTGCCTTGAGGTATTCCGAGGGGATACCAAGGCCATAGATGCAGCTGATCGAAGCAACCACGATCACATCGCGGCGCTCGAACAGCGAACGGGTGGCGGAGTGCCGCAGCATGTCGATCTCTTCGTTGATCGAGGCCGTCTTGGCGATGTAGGTATCAGAAACAGGGACGTAGGCTTCGGGCTGGTAGTAGTCGTAATAGGAGATGAAATACTCAACGGCGTTCTCTGGAAAGAACTCGCGCAGTTCGTTGCACAGCTGCGCCGCCAATGTCTTGTTATGGGCCAGCACCAGGGCGGGTCTGCCGGTGCGGGCGATCACATTCGCGATCGAGAAGGTCTTGCCCGTTCCGGTGGCGCCCAGCAGGGTCTGAAAACGCTGCCCCTGCTCCACGCCGCGGGTGAGGGTCTCGATGGCGGTCGGTTGATCCCCCTTGGGTTCATAAGGGGCTGTGAGCTGATAACGGGGCATGCCGCTCGGATGCCAGGCCAGGCCTGCCGGTAGCAGCTGATCCTAAGGAAGCCGCAAGGGGTAAAGCGGCGGAGAGCCGCCCAGAGCCCGCCAGTTTTCAGCTGAGCCCGGCCCCGGCCAGCAGACCTGCACGGGTGAAGCTCACATTGAGGCCCAGCAGGCCGAGAATCAAGGTGCTGAGGATGCTGTAGGCCAGGGCGCCGAAGATCGCACTCACCGCTCCACCGCGCAGCCGGAAGCCCGGGATCAGCCACGCCGCCAGGGCGAACAGGATGATCGTGATCAGCCAGTTGAACAGGAAGGTCACCGGGGTGATCAATCCACCCAGGCTGGTGACCGCCCAGGGGAGAGCGAGCAGCAGTTTCAGCGGCCACACCAGCAGGGTGCCCAGCAGGCCGATCACCACAGCAGAGAGCATGGCCGTCCCGAAGTTGGACATCTCCACCCCCAGGGGGAGAGCCGCCACGATCAGCAGGATGCCGGCGCGGATGGGCCACTGCAGCAGCCAGACAAAGGCTCCCATGCTTCAAAGATGCGGACACTGAACCCTATCCACCTCACCAGGGGGTGCATAGGGCGCTGGGCACATTCCTTCATGGCCCAGGAGACAGGCAAACCAACCGTCGCGGCACCAGCTTTGGCCAGACGGCCAATCGGGTCAATGAACGGCTGCCGGAACGCCGTTGAGCGCCTCGCGCAGGCTGCGCACCACCGCAAGCATCGCCAGGTCGTCGTGGAGGCGGTTGATGGCCGAGCCCACGCCCACGCCGCTGGCGCCGGCGGCGATCGCCAGCGGCAGGCTGACGGCCGAGAGGCCGGAGGCGCACAGCACCGGCAGGGGGACGGCGCGGCTGATCGTGTGGGCCGCCGCCAGGGTGGGTGCCGCCTTCTCGATCAGGCCGAGGATGCCGGCGCTGTGGGGGAGGGCACTGGTGCCGCCTTCGGTCTGGATGATGTCAGCGCCTTCGGCCGCCAGGACCACTGCCAGCTGCTCCTGCTGGTCCAGCGGCAGGATGTGCGGCACGGTGACAGACAGCACCACGTCGGGAAGTAACTGCCGGGTGCGGCGGGTGAGGGCGATCACCTCCTCGGCACCGAAGCGGCGGCCGAGCGGATAGAAGGCATCGAAATTGCCGATCTCCACCATGGCGGCGCCGGCGGCGACCACCGCGGGGAACAGCTCGGGGTCGACCGCCGAGGCGCAGATCGGCAGACCGGAGGCCGCCGTCGCCAGCCGGACCAGCTCGGGGTCACAGGCCACGTCGATCAAATCGGCGCCGCCAGCGCCCGCCGCCCGGCTCACCGCCGCCACCGAGGCCGTGTCGCGATTGGTGAGGCCCGCGATCACCTTCAGCATCCGCCGCGAGGCCAGCGAAGCTTGCAGAGCAGCGGGCAGACTGGCAAGACGGGACATCGGCGGGGGCAGCGGATGACTGGCATTGTCCCACCCGCCATGCACGGGGAGCCGCCAGCTGCCGCCTCCCCGTGGAGCCCTCTTCACCTGCGCCTGCACCGGACCCTGCTGCTGCTGCCCGAGCTGCTGCCACCGGGGGAGCGGCTGCTGCTGGCGGTTTCCGGCGGGCAGGATTCGATGGCGATGACCGGGCTGCTGCTTGACCTGCGCCGCCTGCACCACTGGCAACTCCATCTCTGGCACGGCGATCACGGCTGGCGCCCCGAAGCCAGCAGCCAGGCCCGGGAGCTTGCCGCCTGGGCCAGGCAGCAGCAGTTGCCGCTGGAGCTGGCCACCCCTGACCGAGCGCTGGCCTCGGAAGCGGAGGCACGGGAATGGCGTTACCACTGCTTGCAGCACCAGGCGCTGCGGCTGGGTTGCCGCCGGGTGGCCACGGGCCACACCGCCAGCGACCGCGCCGAAACCATGCTTCTGCACCTGGCCCGCGGCACCCATCTGCGGGGTCTGGCGAGCCTGAGACGCCTGCGTCCCAGCAGCGGCACTGTTCAGATCGCCCGGCCGCTGCTGGGGCTGATGCGTCAGGAAACGGAGCGGTTCTGCGCAGACCGTGGCCTGCCCGTGTGGCCCGACTCCAGCAACACGGATCCTCGCTTCAGCCGCAACCGCATCCGCCATCAGGTGCTGCCGGTGCTGGAGGAGCTGCATCCCGGGGCCAGCCGGCGCATGAACGCCCTGGCCGAACGGCTGGAGCACGGCCAGGCGCTGCAGAGCGAGCTGCTGGCCCTCAGCATCGCAGCGCTCAGCGAGCCTGACAGCCCCCGCACGCTCAGGCGTGCCGCCCTTGCCGGTCTGTCGGCGGCCACTCAGCGGGCGGTGCTGCACCACTGGATCGAGCGGGAAACGGGCTCCGGGCCGCTGAGCTCCCAGCTGGAGCGTCTGAGGCAGCGGTTGCCGCCGGAGCGCGGGGCTGGCAGCCTGGATCTTGCCGAGGGCTGGCGGCTGGTGTGGGGGCGCGCAACGCTCACACTGGAGCGGTCAGTCAGCCGCACCGATCCAGCATCGGCTTCGACCCTCCACACCACCCCCCACTGATGTCCGACGTTTTCGATCAGGCCAGCTTCGATCGCAACTACGGCATGGTGGAGCTGGCCTACAGCGAGGGACGCTACGACGAAGCCCTGTCCGGCGCCGAAGCGTTGATGGAGGAAGTGGAAGGCACGGGGAACCGTCCCCAGGTGCTCCGCCTCAAGCTGCTGCTCGGCCACATCAATTTCTATGGGCTGCAGCAGCCGCTGCGCGCCGGGCAGCTGTACCACAACGTGCTCGACAACGCCCTCGACCCCATCTACCGCGACCTGGCGGCGCAGGGGGTGGAGCTCACCGAGAAGGCGTTGCAACAACAGGCCAGTGAGTCCGCGCCGGGGCATGTTCGTGATCGACCGACCAAGCCAAAGACCGGCGGCAACGCCGCCATGCCCTGGCTGAGCGGTAACGGGGACGACGAGGAGGCGGAGCTGCTCGACCTCGAGGCAAGCGCGTACAGCTCGCTGCCGTTCATGCCCACGACCCCGAAGGGCGGCTCTGCCCAGGGTGCGGCCTCCGGCAGCAGCAGACTGGCGATCGAGACGGTGCTGCCAGTTCCGCCCCCCATCGAAACCGTGAACGTGAGGGTGGTGGAAGACACCACGCCAGCAACCCGCTGGACCGCCGATGCGGGGCGCACGTCCCTGCCTCCGCTGGAAATCAGCCCCGAAGAGGAAGCGGAGCTGATGAAAGGACTGCTGCGGGTGGTGCTGGACTGAGGCCCAGCACCACCCGGCGGCGGCGTCAGCCCGCGGCGGTGGAACGGCGGCGGCGCACCCGGTTGGCGGGCATTTCAGGTTCCTCGCGGCGCTCTGCCTGAGGCTCCTCCTTGACGACGGCGGCCGCTGGTGCGGCCACGGCGAGTTGGCGAGCTGGCGTGGCGGCAGCCGCCGGGGCCGTGCGCACCGCACCATCCCGCACCACCTCGCGGCTCTGGTGCCGCACGGTGCGGGGAGCCGGCCGGGTGTCGGGCTCGGCATCGGCGCGGCCCTTGTAGGCGGGCGTGCCACCAGGAGCCGGCTGGACCAGACAGATGATCAGCGGCTCCACCTGCAGCTCGCGGCGCAGCCGGCGCTGCAGCCCCACTTCGATCTCGCGCTGCACGCCCACCCAATCCACATCGGGTGCCTTGCCGCCGCTGTTGCGGGAGAGCTGATTCCAGCGGTTCTCCAGCACCCAGGTGATCTCACGCTCGGCCCAGACCGAGAGCTTGCGGGCATCGGCTGTGGTGACCACGCCGCGCAGGTTCACCCGCGGCGGGGCCGCCATCACGCCATCGGTGCTGATCACGGTGAGCAGGGTGATCACCCCGTCTTCAGCCAGCTGCTGGCGCTCCTTGAGCACACGAGCGTCGACGATGCCGTTGCGGGAGGCATCGAGCAGCTCAATGCCGGCCTTCACCGGTTCCCCTTTGTGGATGCGGTCGGGGGTGAGTTCCACCACATCGCCGTTGTCGATGATGAGGATGTTGTCGGCGGGGACCCCCATCGACTGGGCCGTCCTGGAGTGGCATACGAGCATGCGGTGCTCACCGTGGACGGGCACGAAGAACTTCGGCCGGGTAAGCGCCAGCATCAACTTGTGATCCTCCTGGCAACCGTGTCCGGACACGTGGATGCCCTCGCCTTTGCCGTACACAACCTTCGCCCCCATCATCATCAGCCGGTCGATGGTGTTCACCACTGAGATGGTGTTGCCGGGGATCGGGCTGGCCGAGAAGATGATCGTGTCGGTGGATTTCACCTGCACCTGCGGGTGCTCGCCACGGGAGATGCGGCTCAGGGCAGCGAGGGGTTCACCCTGGCTGCCGGTCATCAGCAGCAGGGTTTCACGGTCGGGCAGATCACGGATCTGCTTGATCGGTACGAACAGCTCATCGGGGCAGCGGATATAGCCCAGCTCGCGCGCCTTGGCGATCACGTTGAGCATGGAGCGGCCCAGCAGGCCCACCTTGCGGCCGTGCTTCATGGCCAGCTCCAGAATCATCGACACCCGATGCACCGAGCTGGCGAAGGTGGTGACGATCACCCGCCCTTCGGCATTGGCGAAGTGTCGATCCAGATTCGGGAACACAGCCCGCTCGGGCGGGGTGAAGCCGGGAATCTCGGCATTGGTGGAGTCGCTGAACAGGCAGAGCACGCCCTGCTCGCCGTAATGGGCCATGCGCTGGATGTCGAAGTATTCGCCATCCACCGGGGTGTGGTCGAACTTGAAATCGCCGGTGAACACCACCACGCCCACGGGGGTGGTGATCGCAAGGCTGAAGCTGTCAGCGATCGAGTGGGTGTTGCGGATGAACTCCACCTTGAAATGCTGCCCCACCTTCACCACATCGCGGGGGCTCACGGTTTGGATGACGGTGCGATCGGTGACCGCTGCCTCCTCCATTTTCCCCTGCAGCATGGACATCGCCAGCCGCGGCCCGTAGATCACGGGGATGTTGAAGTTCTTGAGGTGATGCGGAATGCCACCGATGTGATCTTCGTGACCGTGGGTCACGATCATGCCGCGGATGCGCTTCTGGTTTTCGCGCAGATAGCTGGTGTCGGGCAGCACCACGTTCACGCCGTGCATGCCGTCGCTGGGGAAGGCCAGGCCGGCATCCACCAGCATCAGGTCATCGCCGTACTCGAACACGCAGGTGTTCTTGCCGATCTCGTGCAGGCCGCCGAGGGGAATCACTCGGAGACAGGGTTGTTTGCCGTTGGTGCTTGAGGTCATCAGGGGTGTCTCCGGATCAGATCCGGAACGAAGGGGGATGGAGCTGTGGAGCAGATGTTGTGGTCTGGTGCGGTGAAGCTGAAGCAGGAGTTCCGGGCGAGGCCATGCCGGAGGGGAGCCTTGGCGTCACGTGGGACGCAGGGCGGCCAGGGCCGTGGTCAATCGTTCACGCACATCGCTGTCGGCAGAAACAAGAGGAAGTCGGGGGGCGCCCACGGGCCAGCCTTCAAGCTGCAGGGCGGCCTTGACCGGAATGGGATTGGTACTGGAGAACAGCGCCCGGCACAGCGGCATCATCTGCTCGTGCAGCGCCTGGGCGGTGGCATGGTCACCGGCATGGAAGGCGGTGATCATCTGCCGGATCTGGGGGCCCACCAGATGGCTGGCCACGCTCACCACACCCACAGCCCCGAGCGCCAGCATCGGCAGGGTGAGGGCATCGTCGCCGCTGTAGATTGCCAGGGCCGAGCCGCAGCGGACCCTTAGCTGGGTGACTTCGTCGGTGCTGCCACTGGCGGCCTTGTAGCTCACCACGTTGGGCAGATCCATCAGCCGCTCGGTGGTCTCCGGGGCCAGGCTGCAGGAAGTGCGGCCGGGGATGTTGTAGAGCATGATCGGCAGCTCCGGCACGGCGCTGGCGACGGCCCGGAAGTGGGCCTCGAGCCCCTCCTGGGGCGGTTTGTTGTAGTAAGGCACCACCACCAGGGCACCGTCGGCACCGAGCGCGGCCGCCTGGGAGATCGCCTCCACGGCCTCAGCCGTGCAGTTGCTGCCGGTGCCGGCGAGCACCTTGGCGCCGGGTCCCACCGCCTCCTTCACAGCCTGGAACAGCTGATGCTGCTCATCCCAGCTGAGCGTGGGGGATTCGCCGGTGGTGCCGCACACCACCAGACCGTCGGAGCCATGGGCGACCAGGTGCACCGCCAGGCGGGCAGCCAGATCGAGATCAAGGGAGCCATCGGCCGCGAACGGCGTGACCATGGCGGTGAGCACCCGGCCGAAAGGCGCGGCAACCAGTGTCAACCGGCACCTCCTGCAAGGGATTGCGCGCGGGATGGTGTTGCCGCGGAGGGCTCGGCCCTGCCGCCTGGGGGCTGGCGGGACGGGTCGAACAGCAGCTCGGCGATCTGGATGGCGTTGAGCGCGGCCCCCTTGCGGATCTGATCGCCACAGAGCCAGAGCTCCAGCGCATGTGGATCGCTGATGTCCTGGCGCAGCCGACCGATCGCCACAGGATCCCTGCCGGTCACATCGGTGGGCATGGGGAAACGGTTGGCATCGAAATCCTCGATCAGCTCCACACCGGGTGCCGCCGCCAGCAGGGCACGGGCCTCCTCGGGGGGGAAGGGCTCTTCGAACTCGATGTTCACCGCCTCCGAATGGGCCCTGAGCACGGGCACGCGCACGCAGGTGGCGGTGAGGCGCAGCTGCGGCAGCTGCATGATCTTGCGGGTTTCATTGACCATCTTCAGCTCCTCCTCGCAGTAACCGTTGCCCTGCAGCGGCGAGTTGTGCAGGAAGAGGTTGAAGGCGAGCGAGTGGGGCAGCACCGTGCTCACGGGCTGGCCACCATCGAGCACGGTGCGGCTGAGCGCGCGCAGCTCCTCCATCGCCCGGGCTCCCGCGCCGCTGGCCGATTGGTAGGTGCTCACCACGACACGCCGGATCGGACGCCGGGCCTGAAGAGGAGCCAGGGCCAGGGTGAGCAGGATCGTGGTGCAGTTGGGATTGGCCACGATGCCCCGGTGGGCGAACGCCGCCGCCGGATTCACTTCGGGCACCACCAGCGGCACATCCTCATCCAGGCGGAACGCGCTGGAGTTGTCGATCACCACGGCGCCGGCCGCCACCGCCACCGGCGCCCACTGCCGGGAGATGGAGCCGCCCGCAGAGGCCAGGACCAGGTCCACCCCTTCGAAGGCGTCCGGGGCGACCGGCTGGACGGTGAGCGCCTGGCCCCGCCAGGTGAGGCTGCGGCCAGCGGAGCGGGGGGAGGCCAGCAGGCGCAGCTCGGCCACCGGGAACTGGCGTTCCTCCAGCAGCTCAAGCAGCTCACAGCCCACCGCACCGGTGGCGCCGAGTACGGCGACGGTGAGCGGCTGGCGATTCAGAAAGGAGGCGGATGGTGCGGTGGACAACGTAGCGGGGGAGAACGGAGCAGCAGACGAAAATGGATTCAGACGGGGTGGAGCCGAAACGGATCAGGAGGCAGCGGCTGGGCCTTGCAACGAGCGCTTGGAAAGAGAACGGAGTGGGCCGACCGACGAAGCGAGGGAAACGAAGACAGACGAAAAGGGAAAGGTGAGGAGAGCAGTGGGGTGTGAAAACTCTGTGCAGCAAGTGCGGCGATTCAGACGGGGTGGAAACGGCCTGGCCTCGGGCTTTACGAGAAGAGCGTTTCCAGCCGGCATCGAACCGGATGGGGATATGGATCTGTTTGTCGTCCCGATCACCTTACCCGGACCCCATCGCTTTGGCGAACAAGGATGGGGCTGCCTGGGGCGGCCTCTGCCCGGTCCATAGGGGGGAGAGGCGAGTTTCTAGTATCGGGAGCTGCCCTGCCCCGCCGGTCCAGCCGGTTCGTCCATGAGCTCTGCTTTGAAGGTCAAGACCAGCCCCCTCCCCGGCAGCCGGTTGGCCCTGGAAGTGGAGATCCCTGGCGGCCGTTCCCAGGCCAGCTACGAAGCGGCGGTCAACAAGCTGAGCCGCAGCGTGCGCCTGCCGGGGTTCCGGCCCGGCAAGGTGCCGCGGCCAGTGCTGCTGCAGCAGATCGGTCCGCTGCGGATCCGCGCCACCGCCCTCGAAGACCTGGTCGACAGCGTCTGGCGCGATGCGCTCGCTCAGGAAAAGATCGAGGCGCTCAGCAGCCCCGAACTGAGCGAAGGCTTCGAGGCGCTGCTGGAGCGCTTCAACCCCGGGGATGCCCTGGTGCTCACCCTGGAACTTGATGTGCAGCCCACCCCCAGCCTGAAGGCCACCACCGGCCTGACGGCCGAAGCGGAAGCGGTCAGTTTCGACCCGGCCCGCATCGATGAACTGATCGAGCAATCCCGCCGCCAGCGGGCCACCCTGGTGCCGGTGGAAGGCCGGCCCGCCGCCAGCGGCGATGTGGCGGTGGTGAGCTTCAGCGGCAGCTACGCCGACACCGGTGAGCCGATCGTGGGCGGTACCGCCGAAGCCCTGGAGGTGGAGCTCGACGATGGCCGCATGATCCCCGGATTCGTGGAAGGCATCCTCGGCATGACCATCGGCGAGGAGCGCCAGGTCAGCTGCCAGTTCCCCGACGACTACCCCCAGGAAGACGCGCGCGGCCGGGCCGCCAGCTTCGCGATCACGCTCAGCGACCTCAAGACCCGCGAACTGCCCGCCCTCGACGATGCCTTCGCCCAGGAAGCCAGTGACAAGGCCACCGTGGCCGAGATGCGGGCCGACCTGGAGACCAGGCTGCGCGATGACGCCGAACGGCGCGCCCGCAACGGCCGCCAGGAAGCCCTGCTCAATGCACTGGTGGAGCAGCTGGAGGTGGAGCTGCCCGAAAGTCTGATCCAGCAGGAAGTGCGCTCCTTGATCGAGCAGACGGCCAGCCAGATCGCTCAGCAGGGCATGGACGTCAAGAAGCTGTTCACCCAGGAGCTGGTTCGCAGCCTGATGGACACCTCCCGTCCTGAGGCGGTGCAGCGGCTGAAGCGCACCTTCGCCCTGCAGGCTCTGGCCGAGGCCGAAACGATCGCGGTGGAGCCGGCCGTCATTGACGCCAAGGTGAAGGAGGTGAGCAAGGGCTTCAGCGACACCAGCACGATCGACCCCGAGCGGCTGCGGCTGGCCGTGGCCGACGACCTGCTGCGCGAGAAGCTGCTGGAGTGGCTGGAGGCGAACAGCACCGTCACCGAGAAGGCGCCGGAGCCGGCAGCACAAGCCAGCGAGGGAGCTGACAAAGCCGCCACCGAACCTCCTGCCGCAGCGGGCTGAAGCGCAGCGGCCATAGATTGACTTCATCTCCCCTTGCATCCCCACGGCCGCGTGATCGACGCCTTCCGCCCCCATCCGATCCAGAACCGCTGGCAGGGTCAACCACCCATGGCCCTCAGCGGCGCGGGGCCCCAGGCCGCTCCGGGGGTGCTCCCCACCGTGGTGGAGCAATCCGGCAGGGGCGAGCGGGCGTTTGACATCTACTCGCGTCTGCTGCGCGAGCGGATCATCTTCCTCGGCACCGGCATCGACGACGCCGTGGCCGATTCGCTGGTGGCCCAGTTGCTCTTCCTGGAGGCGGAAGATCCCGACAAGGACATCCAGATCTACGTCAACTCACCCGGCGGTTCGGTCACCGCAGGTCTGGCCATCTACGACACCATGCAGCAGGTGGCCCCCGATGTGGTCACCATCTGCTACGGACTGGCCGCGAGCATGGGGGCCTTCCTGCTCTCCGGTGGCACCAAGGGCAAGCGCATGGCGCTGCCAAGCGCCCGGATCATGATTCACCAACCGTTGGGCGGAGCCCAGGGCCAGGCGGTCGACATCGAAATCCAGGCGAAGGAGATCCTTTTCCTCAAAGACACCTTGAACGGACTGATGGCCGAACACACCGGCCAGCCTTTGGCAAAGATTGCCGAAGACACCGACCGCGACTACTTTTTGTCTCCACACGAAGCCGTGACCTACGGGCTGATCGACCGTGTCGTCACTGACACCATGCCGGCCTGAGCCGCGCCAGTGCGGCCCCCTTCGTCTGACCCCGTCATTCCGGCCCCATCTGGAGTTCCGGCCTCCAGCGTTCCTCCTCCGCTCCCGGATCCCACGCGATGGCAAAGTTCGACGCCCATCTGAAGTGCTCGTTCTGCGGAAAATCGCAGGAACAGGTGCGGAAGCTGATCGCCGGACCAGGCGTTTACATCTGCGACGAATGCATCGATCTCTGCAACGAGATTCTCGATGAAGAGCTGGTGGACACGGCCGGAAGCCCCCGCACCCACCACGACAGCGGCCGCAAGCCTGCGCCCAGGAAGGGCACCAAACCGGCCCCCACCCTTGCCACCGTCCCCAAGCCGCGGGAGATCAAGGCCTACCTCGACCGGCAGGTGGTGGGGCAGGACGAAGCCAAGAAAGTGCTGTCGGTGGCGGTCTACAACCACTACAAACGCCTCGCCTGGCAGGGAGATGGGCAGGGCGAAACCGACCATCTCGCCACCCGTCTGCACAAATCCAACATCCTGCTGATCGGCCCCACCGGCTCCGGCAAGACCCTCCTGGCCCAGACGCTCGCCGAACTGCTCGACGTGCCCTTCGCGGTGGCCGACGCCACCACGCTCACCGAAGCCGGCTACGTGGGCGAAGACGTGGAGAACATCCTGCTGCGGCTGCTGCAGAAGGCCGACCTGGATGTGGAGCAGGCCCAGCGAGGCATCATCTATATCGACGAGATCGACAAGATCGCCCGCAAGAGCGAGAACCCCTCGATCACCCGGGATGTCTCGGGCGAAGGGGTGCAGCAGGCCCTGCTCAAGATGCTGGAGGGAACGGTGGCCAACGTTCCGCCGCAGGGCGGCCGCAAGCACCCCTACCAAGACTGCATCCAGATCGACACCAGCCAGATCCTGTTCGTCTGCGGCGGCGCATTCACCGGCCTCGAGGATGTGGTGCAGCGGCGGCTGGGTCGCAATTCGATCGGCTTTCTGCCCAGCGACGGCCGCGGCCGCAGCCGCGTCCAGAAGGAGCAGCAGGCGGCCCACGTGCTGCGCCACCTCGAACCCGACGACCTGGTGCGCTACGGCCTGATCCCCGAATTCATCGGCCGGCTGCCGGTGAGCGCCGTGCTCGAACCGCTCGACATCCGCTCCCTCGAAGCCATCCTCACCGAGCCGCGCGACGCGCTGGTGAAGCAGTTCCAGACCCTGATGAGCATGGACAACGTGCGGCTGGAGTTCGAGGCCGGCGCCATCGAGGCGATCGCCCAAGAGGCCCACCGCCGCCGCACCGGCGCCCGGGCGCTGCGGGGCATCGTCGAGGAACTGATGCTCGATGTGATGTACGACATCCCCTCCAACGACGCGATCACCACCTTCACGATCACCCGTGAGCTGGTGGAGCAGCGCTCGCGCGCCAAGATTCTTCCCTACCCCGGCCTGGTCGACAAACAGGAATCCGCTTGAGGCACAGCCGCCATGGCAACGGCTGACCATCTGCAGGTGCCGCGCCAGCACGGCCTGTTCGACCACCACGGCATCGATCTGGGCGACGGTACGGTGGCCCACTACCTGGAGGGCCGCCAGATCCTGCGCAGCCCGCTCGCCGACTTCTCCCGTGGCGAAGCGGTCAGCGTGGTGAGCTACCCGGAAGGGGAGGTGTCGCCGGTGGGCGTGACCCTGCGGCGCGCCATGGGCCGCTTGGGCGAGCAGCGCTACAACCTGGTGTTCAACAACTGCGAGCATTTCGCCAGCTGGTGTAAGACCGGGCGGCACCGCAGCTCCCAGGTGGAGGGATGGCTGGGCACCGGCAGTCTCGGCGCCCTGGCCCTGGGTCAGTTCATCCCCGCCGCCCTGCTGGTGGCCGTGCGCCTGCTGCTGCGCCAGGGTCTGACCATCGACGGCACCCAGCTGGAGCGCGGCCGCGAGCTGGCCCGCCGCAGCCTGGAGCAGCTCGATGCCCTGCGGCTGAAGCTGCAGCAGCGGCTGGAGCGGGAGCTGGAGCAGGCCGAAGCCCGCTGGAATGGCGGCAGCAGCGACCAGTTCGACCGCCTCCGGCTGCAGGCCCAGAACCTGGCCGATCAGCTGGAAGCGGTGGAGGAACTGGAAGGCCGGCTGGAGCGTCTGCTGGGCACCGGGAGCCCCCAGTAACCTCGCTGATCAGGCCGTCGGGGACCCCGCCATGACCCAGGCCAGCGCCTACCAGCCGCTCCATCACAAGTACCGTCCCCAGCGCTTCGACCAGCTGGTGGGCCAGCAGGCGATCGTGGCCACCCTCAGCAACGCCCTGCGGCAGGGGCGGATCGCGCCCGCCTATCTGTTCAGCGGTCCACGCGGCACCGGCAAGACCTCCAGCGCGCGGATCCTGGCCCGCTCGCTCAACTGCATCGCCGCCGACGGCCCCACCCCCGAACCCTGCGGCGTCTGCGAGCTGTGCCGTTCAATCACGGCGGGCAATGCCCTTGATGTGATCGAGATCGATGCGGCCTCCAACACCGGGGTCGACAACATCCGGGAACTGATCGAACGCTCGCGCTTCGCGCCGGTGCAGGCCCGCTGGAAGGTCTACGTGATCGACGAGTGCCACATGCTCTCGACCGCTGCCTTCAATGCGCTGCTCAAGACCCTGGAGGAGCCACCGCCGCGGGTGGTGTTCGTGCTGGCCACCACCGATCCGCAGCGGGTGCTGCCCACCATCCTGTCCCGTTGCCAGCGCTTCGATTTCCGCCGCATTCCGCTGGAAGCGATCGAAACCCACTTGGGCGAGATCGCCCGGCTCGAAGCGATCAGCATCACGCCCGAGGCCCTGCATGTGGTGGCCCAGCGGGCCCAGGGCGGCCTGCGCGATGCCGAAAGCCTGCTCGACCAGCTCAGCCTCCTGCCTGCCCCGGTGGAGGCTGGAGCCGTCTGGGAGCTGCTCGGGGCGGTGCCAGAACAGGAGTTGCTCTCCCTGGCCGCGGCTCTCGCCGGCACTGAGCCATTGGCCGTGGTGGAAACCTGCCGCGAGCTGCTGGAGCGGGGCCGCGACCCGGGGGCGGTGCTGCAGGGGTTGGCCTCGTTGTTGCGCGACCTCACGGTGGCCGCAGCCGCGCCCGGGCGCCTGGAGTTGAGCAGCCTTTCCCCCCAGTTCCGGCCCCAGCTGCCGGAGCTGGCGGCCCGCATCTCCACCCCCCGGCTTCTGAGCTGGCAGGCCGGCCTCAAGGGCAGCGAACAGCAGCTGCGCCAGAGCGTGCAGCCACGCCTGTGGCTGGAGGTGCTGCTGCTGGGCCTGCTGGCCGAAGCGTCGACGGGCAGCGCCGCCGCGCCGGTTTCTGTTTCGCCGGGAGCTGCTGCGCCCGCCCAGGCCCCAGCCGTTCCCAGCGCGCCAGCTGCGAATGCGCATGGCCCTGCAGCCGCGCGTGCCCCGGTCCCTGCAGCCGCAGAGCCCGGCGTGCCGGGCCCCGGGGCCCCGGGGCCCGCAGCCCCTAGGCCCGCAGCCCAGGTCCCTCCAGACCCGGTGCCCTCCAGCCCAGGGGGCGGCAGCGACCTCACCGAGCTGTGGCAACAGATCCTGGCCAGCCTGGAGCTTCCCTCCACCCGCATGCTCCTGTCCCAGCAGGCGGCACTGGTGCGCCTCGACGGGCAGAGGGCGGTGGTGCGGGTCAGCGGCAACTGGGTGGCGATGGTGCAGAGCCGCCTGCCGCTGCTGGAGAAGGCCCTGCAAAGTGCGCTGGGCTCCGCCCGCCAGCTCGTGCTGGAGAGCGCCGACGCCCCAGGTCCACCGCGTGCCACCGCTGACGGTTCAGGGGCACCCGCTGGGGCCGTGCCGGGCGGAGGGGGGCCAACGCCAGCACCAGCGGCACCGGGACTGGGCCAGGGACCGGACCAGGCACAGCGACCGGAAGCCGCCACGGCGATGCCGTTGCGAACGGTCTCCCCGCCAGCTGCTGTGACACCGCCTGTACCGGGGCTGCAGCCGGCTCAGGCGCCCTCCGCCGCCGGTTCAGGGCCTGGGGCTGCTGTGACGGCCATGGCTGCCGTTGCTGCAACTGGCCTTCCAGCACCCGCGGTGGCCGCAGGCCTCACCACGGCCACACCTACCGGTCCACCTGTAACCCCCGTGCCGCTCGACGACAAGGCGCGGCGCCTGGCGGACTTCTTCAACGGCGAGGTGGTTGCGTTCGACGGGCCGGTGCCAGGGCAGCAGGATGGGGCGAACCCGCCCTAGGAGACCTGGGTGGTGAGGTCAGCCTCACCGGTGAGATCGTCGCTTTCCTCGTGGCTTTCCTCGCCGGATGCCTCGCCCACGTGAAGCGTCTTGGCCCAGACGAGACGTTTCGGCAGCAGGGCCATGCGCAGCGCCACCCAGGGAATCACCACGAACCAGTGGGCCAGATAGGCGATGCCCAGGGCGGCGGTGAAGGGATTGATGTTGGGCAGGGGGGGGCCTTCGCTGCTGCGCCGGCAACCCGCCACGATCGCCGCCCCGGAGAGGCCGAAGGCCACGATCGACAGCGGCCAGATCGATGGCAGCGTGCGGGTGGCCAGGGCTGTGAGCAGATCGGCGATCGACACCACCGGCAGGGCGTACTGGAGCAGAAAGAACGCCGCCAGATCCAACTTGCGGGAAGGGGCCAGCGGACCTGCCACGAGGCTGGGCCAGTAGTCGAAGAAGCGTTGCAGGCCCCCCTCGGCCCACCGCTGCCGCTGCCGCCAGAGGGCGGGCAGGGTGCGCACCGCCTCCTCCTCCACCGGCGGATCCCAGAGCACGCCAATGCCGCAATCGCCCAGCAGCAGGCGGAAGCTCAGGTCGAGGTCGTCGGTGACGGTGGCTTCGTTGAAGCCGCCACAGGCTTCCAGGGCATCACGCCGCAGCAACTGGCCATTGCCACGCAGTTCGGGGACACCGCCGGAGGCCAGCCGTCCCTGCTGGATCACGGTGTCAAGGGCCATCTCCATCGCCTGGGCCTGGGTGAGCAGGTTGCGATCGGCTTCCACCACCGCCTTGCGCAGCTGCACCGCCGCCCAGCTGCCCGCTTCTGCGTAGGGAATCAGCCGCTGCAGCAGATCCCGCGGCATGCCGGCATCGGCATCCAGCACCAGCATCCAGCGGCCGCGCAGCTGGGGCAGCACGGCATTGAGCGCCCCCGACTTGCCGCCACCGGCATCGCGCGGACGGCGCAGCACCGTGAGCAGGGAGTGGCGGCTGCCGATCTCCTCCAGCAGCGCGGCTGTGCGGTCTTCGCTGCCGTCGTCCACCACCCAGAGACGCAGCTGGCCTTCGGGGTAGCTCAGCTGCGCCACCCGCTCCACCAGGCGCCCGATCACAGCCTCCTCGTCCCGCGCCGCCACCACCACATCAACGTCGGGCCAGTGGTCCAAGGCCTCGGGGAGGGCAGCCGGCAGCTGGGGTTTCCAGAGCCGGAACAGCACGGTGCGGATCACATAGGCGCCCAGCAGCAAGGTGAGGCTGATCGCCGGCAGCAGGTTGCGGGGCGGCTCCACCCAGTGGGGTGCCGCGCCGGCACAACCGCACAGGAGCACGAACAGCGCCGCTTTGCCACGCCGAGGACGAGAGGCGGTCTTCGCAGCGGTCAGGCCTGGCATGAATGAACGCTCTCCGTGATGCCACGCCGCACGCGACAGGGTCTCGGTCGTGGCAGGGCTCGAACTGGGCCGAACTCTAAAGGCCCTGACCGAGCGCCTCCAGCGGCTGGAGCTGGGTCCCCGGGTAGTACCGACTCAGCAGCTGTGGCAGGGTCCAGCCCCGACCGGCTAGATCGATCGCACCCGCCTGAGAGAGGCCGGCGCCATGGCCGAAGCCGCCGCCGTTGAAGCGCCAGCGGCCGGCTCCCTCCGCTCTCAGCTCAAACAGGGTGCTGGGCAGCTGCCGGAAGGTGCGGCGGATGGCATCGCGGCGCAGCACCTGCCGACCTTCGCTCCCCTCGATGGCCAGCGCCATCACGCGGCCGCTCGGTCCCCGCTCCAGCACGCTGAGCTTCAAGGGGGTGCCCACCGGCAACCGGGCCGTGGTGAGCGCCTGCTGCACCTGAGCGGTCGTCAGCAGGCGCTGCCAGCGGAAGCGCGGGTGGTAGGCGCCATAGGCGGAACCGCCGTTGGCCAGCAGCGCCGGCAGCGACGCCGCCGCCAGGGGCACGGCAAACCGCGCGTTGAAAGCGGGTGGGCCATCCGGCGCCGCCTGCAGATAGGGCAGCGGCGAGCCGCTCCACACCTCCTCAAAGCCAGCGGCCATTCCCCCGTTGGTGGCGTGATAGACGGCATGGATGGGCTCTCCCTGCCAGGTGAGCACCTGGCCCCGGGTGGCCTGGATCGCAGCCCGGACCGCCGCCCCCGCCTGCCGCGGATCGGCGTAGACCTGGCACTGGGTGTCAGCGCAGAGGTGGTAGCCATCGGTGGCATAGCGGTGCTTGTTGCGCAGCGACCAGGTGCGGGCCAGCACCGCCTGGGCGGCGAGGGCGGCCGGCGGTGATCCGGCGCCGATCTCATGGGGCACCACACCCAGCAGGTAGCGCTCCAGCGGCACCTCCTCGATCAGAGTCCAACCGCCGTAGGCGTTGCTCGCCAGGCGGAACGGCCCCTGGAACACACCGCCCTCCCAGCGCAGCCCTCCCGGCGCCGTGATCCGCAGCGGACCTTTCAATGCCGCACCAGCAGCTCCCGGCTCCCCGGACGTCAGCACCAGCCGTTGGCTGAACCGCTGCTCCACCTGCCGGGCCTGCAGGCCGGCCGGAGCCTGGGTGGCGGCAGGCGCCCATACCTCCCATTCGGCGGGATGAGCGATCACCGGAGCCACGCCGAGCTCCCGCCAGGCCGTCGCCGCCTGTTCCGCACTCTCGAAGCTGGCGAACGGGCCCAGCACGGTGCGGGCGAGCTGGAACGGCTCCGCCAGGGGCTCCTCCTGCCAGCGCAGGCGAACGCTGGACCCCGAGAGCCGCTGGCCGTCGGCGTCGGTGACCACCAGCTCACCCGCCGCCGCCTGGAGCACCAGTGGAGCGGCCTTGGCCACCCCGCCAGGAGCAGGGCCCAGGCGTGGGCCGAGCGACACCCACAACACGGGCTGGGCGGGCTGCACCGGCGGCGGCGCACTGGTGGGCCAGTGCAGGGGCAGAGGGGCCGGGAGGGGGTCGAGAGCGGGGACAGCACGGCAGCTGGGTGCCGCCAGCAGGGTGAGCGCCAGCCCGAGGGCCACCGGCGCCAGGGCAGACCCGGGCTGCAGGGAGAGGGGGGCGGAAGGACGCAACAGCTGGCGGAGCATGGGCAAAGCGGACGGGGGGAGTTGGCAGCCGGCACTACCAAGTCGTAGTTTGGTTGTTTGTGAAGTCGCGCAGGACATGCCGAAGCTCAAGACCCGCAAAGCTGCCGCGAAGCGGTTCAAGCTGACCGGCAGCGGAAAATTCATGCGCCGGCATGCGTTCCGCAACCACCTGCTCGATCACAAGAGCCCCAAGCGCAAGCGTTTTCTGGGCACGATGGCGGTGGTCGACGAACGCGACGCCGACAACGTCAGCCGCATGCTTCCTTACGCCGGCTGACCTCTCGCCAGGTCGCCCACTCCTTTTCCTTTCCATTTCGCCCTGAGAACTCACCATGGCCCGCGTCAAGAGGGGCAACGTCGCCCGTAAACGCCGTAACAAGATCCTCCGCCTGGCCCGTGGCTTCCAGGGCAGCAACGGCAGCCTGTTCCGCACCGCCAACCAGCGTGTGATGAAGGCGCTGTGCAACGCCTACCGCGACCGTCGCCGCCGGAAGCGCGATTTCCGCCGTCTCTGGATCGCCCGCATCAACGCCGCCGCCCGCATGAACGGGCTGAGCTACAGCCGGCTGATGGGCGGCATGAAAAAAGCCGACATGCTGCTGAACCGCAAGATGCTGGCCCAGCTCGCCGTGGCTGATCCGGCCAGTTTCACCAGCGTGGTTTCGGCCGCTACGCGCTGATCACCACCGCACTGCGGGGAGGCCCGATGGACATTCTCCTGCCTCAGGCCTATCTGATCGGCCTGATCCTTCTGCTCGGCGGTGCAGCCGTGGTCATCGCCCTGCAGGTGATGCGGGTCCGCCGCGATGAAGCGGCGCTGGCCCGGCTGGAGGGGCAAGCCAAGGGAGGGGACGGCAAGGACCCTGCCGTTCTCTACGAACTCGGCTCTGTGCAGCTGCGCAAGCGCCTCTACGCCCAGGCGGTGGACACCCTTGGCCTGGCCCAGAAGAAGAGTGGCGGTGAGCCCCCCGAGGCGCAGGCGCTGATTCAGAACGCGCTTGGCTTTTCCCTGGCGGCCCAGAGCAACTACGCCAGTGCCATCCGCCACTACAAGGCAGCTCTTCAGGCCAAACCCGATTACCCGGTAGCACTCAACAACCTGGGCTATGCCTTCGAGCGACAGGGCAAACCGGATGAGGCGCGGGACACCTATGCCAAGGCCCTGAGCCTCGATCCCACCAACAAAACAACCCTCAAGCGCCTGAAGCTGCTCGATCGTCGCTTTCCAGCTGAACTGAAAGCCCCGGCGACCAGCGGCCAGGGGATGGCTGCGGGCACTGGCGAGCCAGGCTCATCATCAGCTGGGTCCAGCAGCACAGGCAGCAAATCGTCTCCAAAACCCTCGCCCACCAACACACCGGTCTGACCACAGGTCGTCAGGCTCCAGGCTGATCCGCTTAAAGCGACAGCGGGAACCGAACAGATGGCCTGGAGAGGGCCAGCCGCCCCTGAGGTTCGCTGCCTCAGGGGCGCTCGCTTGTCGTCACCACAGCCCGCGGACTGGCGCCACCTGGCCGGCTGGCCGGGAAGCGGGTGGGCTGAAGGCACTCACGGGATCAAGCACCAGCCGGCCACCGGGATTGGTGAGCCGCGGTGCATTCCAGCCCATCAGCGAGAAGCCCTGCAGGCCGAGAAAATCACCGCCTGGTTCGAGGCCCAAAGTGAGGGTGTCGATCAGGGGGATGAGCTCCAGCTGATCAGACTTGGCATTGAGGTTGCCCTGCACCGGCGAGGTGGTGCCGCCCACCGTGAGCGTGCCGCGCAGATCGATCATCTGGCCCATGGCCGTCACGGTGTCGAGGCGCAGCTCCACAGGGGTGGGGACGCCGCCGCCAAAGGCCTGGTAACTGCCGCGCCACTGCCGCGGCAACTGGGCGGCAAGCAGCACGGCCCGGCCTACCGGATCGAAGGTTTCCACCGGACCGGTCTCACTGAAGGAGGTGTCCAGCGGCGAGGCGGACGGCAGGGTGAACGGCACAAAACTGCCCACCGGCACCGCACTGGCGGCGAGCAGCAGGGGGAGAACCGGTGTCATGGAAACAAGCAGGCTTGCGCGAAGGTTAGGAGGCGTGCGCTGTAACTTCTCCCCATGGTGCAGATTCCGGCTTCGGATCCGTCCGCCCTCGCCGACGACACGCTGGTGATCGGCGGTCGCCGCTTCCGCAGCCGCCTGATGACCGGCACGGGCAAATACCCCTCGCTAGCGGCGATGCAGGCCAGCCTGGCGGCCAGCCGCTGCGACATCGTCACCGTGGCGGTGCGGCGGGTGCAAGCGGCGGCGGCAGGCCATCAGGGCCTGATTGAGGCGATCGACTGGAGCACGATCTGGATGCTGCCCAACACCGCCGGCTGCGCCACCGCAGATGAGGCCGTGCGGGTGGCGCGGCTGGGCCGAGAGCTGGCCAAGCTCGCCGGCCAGGAAGACAACACCTTCGTGAAGCTGGAGGTGATCCCCGACGGCCGCCACCTGCTGCCCGATCCATTCGGCACCCTCGAGGCGGCCGAGCGGCTCGTGAAGGAGGGTTTCACCGTGTTGCCCTATATCAACGCCGATCCGCTGCTCGCCCGTCGACTCGAGGAGGTGGGCTGCGCCACCGTGATGCCGCTGGGCTCTCCGATCGGCTCCGGCCAGGGCATTCGCAACGCCGCCAACATCGCCTTGATCATCGAGTCGGCGGGGGTGCCGGTGGTGGTGGATGCGGGGTTGGGCGTACCCAGCGAAGCGGCCCAGGCCATGGAGATGGGGGCTGACGCCCTGCTGATCAACAGCGCCATCGCCATGGCAGGCGATCCACCGGCCATGGCCTGGGCGATGGCTCGGGCCACCGAGGCGGGCCGGTGCGCCTGGAAGGCCGGGCGCCTGCCGCAGCGACCGGACGCCCAGGCCAGCTCACCCCAGTGGGGACGGGTCGGCAACACCGAGGCTCCGCGCCTGTGACGTTCCCTTTCGGCCTCGATGCCGGCGCGGAAGGACATCGTTAAGGTTCGCTTTCTGAATCGGGCCACCCCACCATGTCGGTCACCAAGGAGGACGGGGGCAGGCTCAACGCCTTTGCCAGAGAACCGCGGATGCAGGTGGTCGAAGCCGGCGGTGAACGCAGCCGCAGCACCACCGTCCTGCTGATCGCAGGTGGGCTGCTGGTGCTGGCCATGGTGGGCGTGGCGGTCGGCATCAGCTGACGCCACTGCTGCACGAGGGGGGCGGAATGCCTGTAGTAGCTTGCCCCAAGAGAGCAATCGCTCGTTCAGCAGGAGTTCAGACGTGAAGGTTCTCGTTCTCGGCGGCGACGGCTTCTGCGGCTGGCCCTGCGCTGTGAACCTGGCCGACGCCGGTCACGACGTCGTGATCGTCGACAACCTGAGCCGCCGCAAGATCGACATCGACCTTGGGGTCGAATCGCTCACTCCGATCGCCACGATCAACGACCGCCTGCGTGCCTGGGAGGAAACCGGAGGCCGGCCCATCCGTTTCGTGGCACTCGACATCGCCCAGCACTATGACCTGCTGCTGGGGCTGCTGCGCAGTGAGCGCCCCAGTGCCGTGGTGCACTTCGCCGAACAACGGGCCGCCCCTTATTCGATGAAGTCGAGCGCCACCAAGCGCTACACGGTCGATAACAACGTGAATGGCACGCACAATCTTCTTTGTGCAATTGTTGAAAGCGGTCTCGACATTCATATCGTTCACCTCGGAACGATGGGGGTGTACGGCTATGGCTCCCACCGTGGCGCCACCATCCCCGAGGGCTATCTCACGGTGGAAGTTCCCCAGCCCGATGGCACCCGCTTCCAGGAGAAAATCCTTCACCCCACCGATCCAGGCAGCGTCTACCACATGACGAAAACGCTGGATCAGCTGTTGTTCTTCTACTACAACAAGAACGACGGCATCCGCGTCACCGACCTGCACCAAGGCATCGTCTGGGGCACCAACACCGATCTCACTGACAGGGATCCGCGCCTGGTCAACCGTTTCGACTACGACGGTGATTACGGCACCGTGCTCAATCGCTTCCTGATGCAGGCGGCGATCGGCTATCCACTCACGGTGCATGGCACCGGCGGCCAGACCCGCGCCTTCATCCATATCCGCGATTCGGTGAAATGCGTGGAGCTGGCGATCGACAATCCCCCCGCCTCAGGGGAGAAGGTGCGCATCTACAACCAGATGACCGAAAGCCACAAGGTCAAGGATCTGGCCGAAAAGGTGGCGGCCGTCACCGGGGCCAAGCTCAACCACCTCCCCAACCCCCGCAAGGAGGCCATCGAAAACGACCTGATCGTCGACAACCGCTGCCTGATCGAGCTGGGGCTCAAGCCCACCACCCTCGACGACGGCCTACTGGGCGAAGTTGTGGATGTGGCACGCCGCTGGGCCGATCGCTGCGATCGCTCCCGCATTCCCTGCGTGTCCACTTGGACCCACAGCCAGGCGGCCGCGCTCCAACCGGTGGTTTGAACGGACCGTCCGCAGGCACGCCGTCCACGTGAAGATCGCACTGTTCACCGAAACCTTCCTTCCCAAGGTCGACGGCATTGTCACGCGGCTCACCAAAACGGTGACCCACCTGGTGGATGCGGGCGACGAGGTGCTGCTGTTCTGCCCCGAAGGAGCCCCGGACACCTTCATGGGCGCACGGGTGATCGGCGTGCCGGCCCTGCCCCTGCCGCTCTACCCCGAGCTGAAGCTGGCGCTGCCGCGGCCCTTGGTGGCCGAGGCGCTTGACGCCTTCAAGCCCGACCTGGTGCACGTGGTGAACCCGGCGGTGCTCGGCCTGGGCGGGATCTGGCTGGCGCGTACCCGGGGCGTGCCCCTGGTGGCCAGCTACCACACCCACCTGCCCAAGTACCTCGAGCACTACGGCATGGGCATGTTCGAACCGCTGCTGTGGGAGCTGCTAAAGGCGGCCCACAACCAGGCGGCCCTCAACCTCTGCACCTCCACGGCGATGGTGGAGGAACTCAGCCAGCACGGCATCCAGCACACCGCCTTGTGGCAGCGGGGAGTCGACACCGATCTGTTCCGACCGGAATGGCGCAATCAGACCATGCGCAGCAAACTCACCGGCGTGCACGGCGACAGCGACAGCCTGCTGCTCTACGTGGGCAGGCTCTCGGCGGAGAAGCAGATCGAGCGGATCCGGCCGGTGCTCGATGCCCTGCCCCAGGCCAGGCTGGCGTTGGTGGGTGATGGCCCACACCGCCAGCAGCTTGAGAAGGTGTTCGCCGGCAGCGCCACCACGTTCGTGGGCTACCTGGGCGGCGAGGATCTGGCCAGCGCCTATGCCAGCGCCGATGCCTTCCTGTTCCCCTCCTCCACCGAAACGCTTGGGCTGGTGCTGCTGGAGGCGATGGCGGCCGGTTGCCCGGTGGTGGGCGCCAACCGCGGCGGCATCCCCGACATCGTCACCGACGGAGTGAACGGCTGCCTCTACGATCCCGACAGCCCGGCCAGCCTCACCGCCGCCACCGAAAGGCTGCTGGCCAGCACCGAACGGCGCCAGGCCCTGCGGCTGGCAGCACGAGCAGAAGCAGAGCGCTGGGGCTGGGCGGGCGCCACCCAGCAACTGCGGCGCTTCTACAGCGAGGTGGTGCGCCCCCCTCTGCAGCTGGTGGCCTGAAGCCCCCCCGAAGCAGCTCGAAGCCATCCGATGTCACCTGCGCGCGGCTTCAGTTGCGCAGCTGGGGCAGGGTGTCACGGAACCAGGTGGTGAGCAGGGCCTTCACCATCGGTGCGGCAACGGTGCCGCCGTAGCCGCCACTGTTCTCGCCGAAGGCAATGATCACCAGGTTGGGCTTGCCCGCCGGCGCATAGCCGCCGAACCAGGCATGGTCTGGCCGGGGGGGATCCTCGGCGGTGCCTGTCTTGCCGGCCACGGCGGGCAGCGAAGGGTCGTTCAGCAGGGTGGCCGTGCCGCTGGTGACCGCCTCGCGCAGCCCCTCCCGCAACACTTTCAAGGTGCTGGGTTTGAGGCCGATCCAGCGGCGCTCCACCGGCCGCTCCGCCAGGTGGGGCGTCACCAGCCAGCCGCCGTTGGCGATTGCCGCATACAGACGGGCCATCTGCAGAGGCGTCACGGTGACGGCCCCCTGGCCGATCGAGGAGGTGATCGTGTCCACCGAGGTCCACGGCTCATCGAGCACCTGGCGCTTCCAGGCGGGATCGCCCAGCAAGCCGGGGCTCTCCTCCCCCTTGAGTTCGACACCGGTGAGACTGCCGTAGCCCAGGCGGCGGGCCGCTCTGAACAGTTCATCGGGGCCGGTCTTGAGGCCCAGCCGGTAGAAGAAGCTGTTGCTGCTCACCGCCATGGCCAGGCGGAAACCGATGCTGCCGAAGCTGCCGTGATCCGCGTAGCACTGGCCGTCGTAGCAGAAGGAGCCTGAGGTGAGGATGGTGGAGGCGGGATTGAACAAGCCCGATTCCAGCCCCGCGATCGCGGTGATCACCTTGAAGGTGCTGGCGGGCGGGAACCCCCGCAGCGCCCGGTTGAGCATGGGGGCTTCCGGGCGGTTGAGCTCGTTCCACTGCGCTGTGGTGGGGCCCTCCGAGAAGATGTTGGGATCGAAGTTCGGGCGGCTGGCCATGGCCCGGATCGCGCCGGTCTGGGGATCCATCGCCACGATCGCCCCCTTGCTCACCCCGCTGAGGGCCTTCTCGGCCGCCTTCTGCAGCTCCAGATCGAGGGTGAGGCGCAGATCGTTGCCGGCCCGCGACGGCTTGTCTCCCAGCACCCGCTGCACCTGCCCATCGGCGTTCACTTCCAGCTGCTGTCCCCCCCACTCGCCGCGCAGGTGGTTCTCGTAGACGCGCTCCAGGCCGGTGCGACCGATACGGTCCTGCAGGCGGTAGCCCGTTTCAGACAGCTCCTTGTATTCCTCCTCCGTGATGCTGCTCGTGTAGCCGAGCACGTGGGCGCCGAGCCGTCCGTGCGGGTAGGCGCGCAGCACGTCGACATCCACATCAGCCCCTTTGAGCGACTCGGCCTGCTCGCGAAAACGCAACACCTGCTCGGTGCTGAGGGGGCCCGCCAGTTCAATGCGGAAGCCGTCCACGGCTCTGCCGTCCTTGCGTTTGGCATCGAGCTGCGCCGGGTCGAGCGCCAGCAGCGCAGCCAACTGCACCCGCAGCGACGGCCAGGCTGCGTCATCGACAAGCCGGGGCTGGATGTAGAGGTTGTAGGTGAGTCGGCTGCTGGCCAACACCTGGCCGTTGCGATCAAGCAGACGGCCGCGCATCGGATGGCGCGGCAGCAGGCGAATGCGGTTCTGATCCGCCAGCAGCTTGTTCTCTGCCCCCTGCGCGAGCTGCAGCCACACGAGCCGGGCGCCCATCGCCCCCAGCACCAGCACGATCAGCCCGAGCAGCCAGGCCGGCTGGTGCCGCATGCCCGCGTGGCGGGCCTGTCCGTGCAGATGCCCAGCGGCCATGGGCGTCAGGCCTCCAGGCGGTGCTGGAGCAGCGC
The DNA here is from genome assembly GCF_025128015.1 of Synechococcus sp. CS-1333. Classification (NCBI taxonomy): domain Bacteria; kingdom Bacillati; phylum Cyanobacteriota; class Cyanophyceae; order Synechococcales; family Synechococcaceae; genus Synechococcus; species Synechococcus sp. CS-1333. The sequence continues at coordinate 136,978 of NZ_JAHLYO010000009.1, read as the reverse complement.
CAGGCGCTCGGAGATCCGGGCCAGGGTGGTCTGCAGCGCCTCCCGCTCCCGCTGCGGGTCTGCGGCCTCTGAGAATCCGGTGGCGGCCGGATCGCCCGCCTGCGGCGACCAGGGCGGTGGCGGGGCCACATCGTGCACCTCCACCTTCATCACGGGATTGCCCAGACCGGGCTGGATCTGATCAAGGCTCTGGCGCACGGCCCGCGCCGCTGGATCGCCTTCCTGCTTCAGCTGGGCGAGCGGGTCAGGCGAAGCGGTGAACGCTTCCACCACCTCGAGCGGGCCCCCCTTGCGCGCCCGCTCGACCACCGCCATACCTACCGGCAGTACCTCCTGCATCAGCGCGAGCCGAAGGGAATCGAGAGGATCAGCCATGCCGAAGCAACCGAGGCAGCACCACCCGCGCAGGCGAGCGGCTTTGCCCCCAGTTTGACGCCCTCCGGAGGTGGCAGGGACTCAGGGCAGCCGCTGCACGCCGGGATCGACGATCATCTGGCGGCAGAACTCGCGCGAGCCCACCATCCAACCGGCCCCCACTGCCAGCACCAGCACCGCGGTGAACGGCAGCACGGCCTGTCGGGTGACGTCCAGCCCTGCCCACTCTCCCCAGCTGCGCAGCAGCCGCTCGCGATCGAAGCGGCGGCGCTCCTGCCGCTCCAACGTCTGCCGGCGGCGCAATGACTTCTCCACCCAGCGCTCGAAGGAGCGTTTCTTGGTCACGGCCATCTTGCGCTCCACCTCCAGCAGGTGGCCGGCGCTGAGCTCGGGGTTGAAGGTGCTGATCAGTTCCAGGGTCTTGAGGAACATCTCCACGGCGCCATCCTTGATCTGCGCCTCCTGCTCGGGGATCTCCTCCCACAGCACCTCGGGGTAGAAGCGGCCCCGGTTGGCGAGAATCTGCTCCTCCTGCAGCTGACCGGGTTCGCGCAACCAGCGGTCGGTGTTGGCATCGAAGCGCCGCCAATACAGAAAGGGATTGAGGTAGATCACCTTTCCGGCCAGCTGGATGCTGTCCTGCTGGAGGCGGCGCTGCAGCTGCGGGTCCTGCTCGAGGGCGACAGTCAAGAGAGGAAGGCCGGGCCCCGATGGTATCGAAGCTGTCCCGGGCGGGCCAGACCAGACCCAGACCAGACAAAAGAACGCCGCCGGCGGCGCCTTCAGCCGGCTGTCACTCCCACTCGATCGTGCCGGGAGGCTTGCTGGTGATGTCGTACACCACCCGGTTCACGCCCCGCACCTCATTGACGATGCGGTTGGAGATTTTCTCCAGCAGGTCGTAGGGCAAGCGCGACCAATCGGCGGTCATGCCGTCTTCGCTGGACACGCAACGGAGAACGATCGGATAGGCGTAGGTGCGCTTGTCGCCCATCACACCAACGCTGCGCACCGGCAGCAGCACCGCAAACGCCTGCCAGATGTCGTGGTAGAGCCCTGCATCCCGCACCTCCTCGCGCACCACCAGATCGGCATCGCGCAGGATGTTGAGGTTCTCGGCCGTGACCTCGCCCAGGATGCGGATCGCCAGGCCAGGCCCCGGAAAGGGATGGCGGCGCACGATCTCTTCGGGCAGGCCGAGGCTGCGGCCCACCTTGCGCACCTCATCTTTGAACAGACGCCGAAGCGGCTCCACCAGCTTGAACTGCAGATCCTTGGGTAGGCCACCCACGTTGTGGTGGCTCTTGATTTTCACAGCCACCCGTTCGCCGGTCTTGGGATCCACGCCGGTGCCGGCCGACTCGATCACATCGGGATAGAGGGTGCCCTGGGCGAGGTAATCGAAGGGGCCGAGTCGCTTGCTCTCCTCCTCGAACACACGGATGAACTCGGCACCGATGATTTTGCGCTTTTCCTCCGGATCGATGATGCCCTTGAGCTTGGCGATGAATCGATCACGGGCATTGATATACTCCACGCGAATATGAAACTGGCGATCGAAGAACTCCATCAGGAATTCAGGCTCCCCTTTGCGCATGAAGCCCTGGTCGATGAACATGCAGGTGAGCTGGTCCCCGATCGCCCTGTGCAGCAGAAAGGCGAGGCTGGAGGAATCCACGCCACCGGAGAGGGCGAGCAGTACCCGTTTGCTGCCGACACGGGCCTGAACATCGGCCACGGCTTCTTCAATGAAGGCGCTGGTGGTCCAATCTGGCTCGCAGCCGCAGATGTGATAAACGAAGTTCCGGATCATCACCATGCCACCGGTGGAGTGCACCACTTCGGGATGGAACTGCACGCCATAAAGATGGCGCCGATGATCTGCCACTGCCGCTTCCGGCGTGTTCCTGGTATGGGCCAGCCGCGCGAATCCAGGCGGCAGAGTCTCCACCGAATCGCCATGGCTCATCCACATCGTGGAGCCGTTTTCCACGTTGGTGAGCAGATCGGTGGGATCGTCCACCTGAAGCGGTGCCTTGCCGTACTCTCCGCGGCCCGCCGCCACCACGTTGCCGCCCAGCTGCTGCACCATCAGCTGCATGCCGTAGCAGACCCCGAGCACCGGAATGCCCAGATCCCAGAGGCCCGGATCGCACACAGGCGCCCCTTCGGCATACACCGAGCTGGGGCCACCGCTGAGGATGATGCCTTTGGGGGCCAGCTCGCGCAGCTCATCGGCGCTGGTGGCGTAGCCCATCACCAGGGAATACACCTCGGTTTCCCGCACACGGCGCGCGATCAGCTCCGAATACTGGGATCCGAAATCGAGGATCACGATCGCCGGGTGGCGCTGGCTCTCCGGCTGTTCCAGCGACTGTGAAGCTTGAGACATACGACCGGAACGCTTCTTGATCGGCGGCTGGCCGGATGCGTTGCCCCCGGAGCAAGGCCCCGCATGGGCCGCCAGGCCTGAGGGACTCACCCTAGAGGGTGCCGGAATGCCTCCAGCAACTCCTGGCCTTGAGGTCCGCACACACGCAGCTGGCGCCGGCGGTCGAACAGCGCGGCCCCCACGCGCATGGGGAAACTGCCGTAGCGGGCTAGATAGGCCATGCTGCGTTGCTCAATGGCCGCGGCGATGCGCCGCTCCAGCCGCTGGGCCAGATCAGGGTCCACGGCCACCAGTTCGCTGAGCGCTGCCTCCACGGTGGCGGCACCATGCAGGCGGCCGAGGGCCTCACCGCTGAGACCTTCAAGGGCCGCCAGGGCGGTGAGCACCTCGGCGCGGCCATCGGCGAGATGGTGATGGGTGTGGAAGATCCCACCGGCCAGCTTGATCAACTTGCCGTGGTAGCCGAACAGCAGCAGGCGGCGCACTCCCGCTTCCGCCGCCGCCACCAGCACCGGCCCCAGCCAGTTGCCGGCCTTGAGCAGCAGCCCGGCGGGGAGCCCCAGGCTGGGCGCCAGATCGAGGCCGTTTTCGCCGATCACAAGCACGAGATCACCGTTGAAGCCGGCCGTGGCGGTGCGTGCCGCCAGGGCCGCCAGGCAGGCCTGCAGTTGATCGGGAGCGGCGCTGCGCTGCACCTCCGCCTGGGTGCCGATCAGCGCCAGTCCGTCGACCACGCCGAAGGCCGCGTTGCTGGTGCGCAGCGCAAGGGCCCGGCCCTCAGGCAGCACGAGCCGCAGGCACACCGCCCGGCCGGCACCGACCAAGGGCCGCAGGTTCGTCTCCAGCAGGGCACGGGCATAGGCGGAGGCGCACAGGTCACCCGTCGTGCCATGCACCCCCACCCCTTCGCCGGCTTCCAGCACGAAGCACGAGCCGCCGGCCGGCGGCGGCTGGATCCAGCAGGCCACCACCCACACCGCCAGGCCACGGGTGAGATCCAGGCCGGCGCCGGGGTCGCAGCGACTGATGCCGAGAGCTCGGCCTGGCCCGATCGGAGCCGCCGCTTCCACCGGCACCGGCTGCAGCCCGGGCGGCTCGAGCAACTCCAGTGTCTGCAGGCCCTCGAAGGGAGCCGCAGGGCCAGCTTCCGCCCGCTGGAGCGCCTGCACGGCGGCACACGCCGCCGCCGTCACCCACACCGGCAGGGTGTAGCCGGGTGAAGCGTTCACCATCCGTTTTTTAAGGTGGTTGATTGTGCCGCTGCGCCCCCGCGTTTCCACTCCCCATGCAGGACAAGCTCACCCTGATGATTCCCGGTCCCACACCGGTGCCGGAGACCGTCCTGCTGGCGATGAGCCGCCACCCGATCGGCCATCGCAGCGCCGATTTCCAGGCGATCGTGAAGCGCACCACCGCGCAGCTCAAGTGGCTGCATCAGACCGGCAGCGATGTGCTGGTGCTCGCCGGCAGCGGCACGGCGGCGATGGAGGCGGGGATCATCAACATCCTCAGCCGCGGCGACAAGGTGATCTGCGGCGACAACGGCAAGTTCGGTGAGCGCTGGGTCAAGGTGGCGAAGGCCTACGGGCTGGATGTGCAGGTGATCAAGGCCGAATGGGGCCAGCCTCTGGATCCGGACGCGTTCCGTGTGGCGCTGGAGGCGGATACAGACAAAGCGATCCGTGCGGTGATCCTCACCCACTCGGAAACCTCGACGGGCGTGATCAACGACCTGGAAACGATCGCCCGGCACGTGCATGCCCACGGCCAGGCCTTGATTGTGGCCGACTGTGTCACCAGCCTGGGGGCCTGCAACGTGCCCATGGACGCCTGGGGCCTCGACGTGGTGGGCTCGGGCTCCCAGAAGGGCTACATGATGCCGCCCGGTCTGGGCTTCGTGGGCATGAGCGAGCGGGCCTGGCAGGCACAGCAGCGCTCCGACCTGCCCAAGTTCTATCTGAACCTCGGCGCCTATCGAAAAGCGGCCGCCCAGGACAGCAATCCGTTCACCCCTCCGGTGAACCTCTACTTCGCGCTCGAGGCCGCCCTCGAGATGATGCAGAGCGAAGGCCTGGAAGCGATCTTCACCCGGCATGAACGCCACCGGCGCGCGGTGAGCGCGGCCATGAAGGCGATCGGCCTGCCGCTGTACGCGGCGGAGGGCCACGGCAGCCCCTCGATCACCGCCGTGGCACCCAGCGGCATCGACGCCGAAGTGCTGCGCAAGAAAGTGAAGGCCCGCTACGACATCCTGCTGGCCGGCGGCCAGGACCACCTGAAGGGCTCGGTGTTCCGCATCGGCCACCTCGGCTTCGTCTGCGATCGGGATGTGCTTACGGCGGTGGCGGCGATCGAAGCCACCCTGCAGGAGATGGGCATGGCCACAGCCACCGTGGGAGCCGGCATGGCAGCCGCTGCCACCGAGCTGGCCCGCTGAGGCGCAGCGCGCGGGGCGGCCTTCCAGGAGGCCGCCTTCCGGCACCTTGCTACATTGCAGGAATGCGGGTGTAATTCAGTGGTAGAATGTCAGCTTCCCAAGCTGAACGTCGCCGGTTCGAATCCGGTCACCCGCTTGAAAGATGTTCAATTTAAATTGGTTTTGAGCTGTTTAGCACTTAACTGCTGAAGCTGCTTCAGCTCCAAGCACATCGCCCAATGAAGGGGCATTGAAGTGAAGCGTGTGCAGCGAATGAATCGCACCCCTGGCTGATCGGCAGCCACCCAACCGCCTGGCAGCACTTGGATTGAGGCTCTCAAGCACTCTCCGCCTTCCCCCTAACGACCTGCAGGGTGCCCGTCTGCGGATCAGGACTGTTCCTCACATCTGCCGGTCCTATCCAGCATCGCCGGAACCCTTGTGGCATCTGCCGGATCTGATAACGCTGCGCAGGGGCGAAGCGGCATTGACCCTTGCGCGGCAGACCGTGAGGCCGTCACACCAGGCAGGCAGCGCGAGGGCGTTGGCTCAACACCTGCCTGGGGAAGGCCAGGCCGGAAGATGCCGTGATCGGCAGGGTGGCCGCTGACCCAGGCGGGGGTGCAGGCTCAGGCGCGGGGTTTGATCAGTTGCAACACCTGGGGGCCAAGGCCACCCACACGACGCTCGCAGTCGAGGAGCAGCAGAATGCAGCGCGCAGATTCAGCCAGATCGCCCTCTTGCGCTGCCGCTTTGGCAGCAGACTCATGGCGGCTGATCTCTTGAAGGAGGGCAGAACGCTGCTCGTGCGAAACTGCTTTCACCGCCATGCTTTTAGCGACGACTGTCAAAACCGGAGATCATGAATAGCGCAAGTGTAGGGGTTTCGAGCAGAGCTGCCTGAGTTCTTGCCGCAGCGAAAAGTAACAGCTTTGCCGGCCGCCATACGGCTGGGCCTGCCGCCAAACGCTCATGTTCCAGGCTCTTCTCCCTCGTCGACAAGATCGGCAATCTGCGATCTCAGGGCTTCCACGCGAGACTGATCACCCCGGCTCACCGCCACAGCAAGGGCGAATTCAAGCTTTTCGCGTTGGTGCCCCCGCTCCACATAAGCGGAAGGAGGTGTGCAGGAAGGGAACGTGCGGGAGGCGGAGGTTCCGGTGGCGTTCAGCCCAGCCGACCCGAGGGGCCGTGGCAGGGGGCAAGCGGGATAGGTGAAAGCCATGTTCGCTTTCTTTTCATTCTGCCACCCCTGGCCAGTGCATCGAGAGAAGGTGAGCTAGGCGGCGTCCCGGTAGCTCTGCGGCTCGGGTGCCGATGACAGGAACACTTCGGCCACCGCCTCCGCCTGGGGACCTGGCTCATCAAGCAGCTGCCGGCAGTCCTGAAGCAGCGCTTCCACGTGGTCGAGGGCATCGAGCTGAGCCTGGTCTGGCGACTCAGGCCGCTGGATCGCCGTTTCAAGGGCGCCAAGCCGCTGTTCCAGCTTCACCAGCCGATGGGAAAGGGCGGCCACCGTCTGGGCAAGATCCTCGGCGGTTCGCGTGATCCGGAAAGACACCGATTCGGTCGTCATCGCAGGCAAAGTCGGTAACGCCGATGACAACACACATCCCCGGCGGGCTCAAGTCGTCTTTCAGACTGAGGGATCCCACCAGCGGATCTTCTTCATGGCTGCACCAGCGACTTTGGTGCTCTATCTGCTGTGCGGGACGGCCGGGGGCCTACTGGCTCTGCGTACCGGAATTCCTGCTGCCCCTTTGGCCGGCGCGCTGCTTGGAGCGGCCGTGGCGAGCATGAGCGGGCGCCTCGAAGTGGCCCAATGGCCCACCGGAACCCGCACCCTGCTGGAGATCGGCATCGGCACGGTGATCGGCACTGGGCTCACGAGTGCCGCGCTGGCGGAGCTGCGTGTGTTGTGGCGGCCGGCGATCCTGATCACCGTGGCCCTGGTGGCCACCGGCCTGGTGGTGGGGTTGTGGTCGAGCCGTTTGCTGGGCGTGGATCCGGTCATCACCCTGCTGGGCGCAGCACCGGGGGGCATCAGCGGCATGAGCCTGGTGGGAGCGCAGTTCGGTGTAGGGGCGGCCGTGGCGGCCCTGCATGCCGTGCGGTTGATCACCGTGCTGCTGGTGCTGCCTGTGATCGTGCGCCTGGTGCTCGGCAGCACGGGCGGTTCGTCATCGGGCTGAGCCCGGCCCTGGCCATAACCGCCACAGAGGCCCCTCGACAGCCGAAGCACGGCCGATACGTTGGGCCCAGCAGCCTCGGGCCCGCCTCCACCCTTCCATGCAGCACCCCACTGTTCGCCGCGCCACTGTTCACCAAGACACTGTTCGGGCCGGCACTCTGCAAACCAGCGCCGCCGAGTCCGGCCTTGCTCCAGCCGGTGCTCTGCGAGCCAGCTCCTTTCGCCGCATCCGCACCGCCCTCACAGCAGGTCTGTTCACGCTGGCTGGTTCCCTCCTGACGGCCGGGGCGATCCCACAGCCCGCCTTGAGCCAGGCCACCACAGCGCTGCCTGCCGATCAAGGCAGCAAGGGCGCGCAGGTGTACTGCTTCATGCGCAAGGCGGGCAACAACCACGAGGTGAGCTGGACGGCGGCCTATGCCCTGATCCGGCGGCAATCCGCGAGCCTGTTCAAGACATCTCCGCAGCACGGCGCCGTGATGATCACCGAGGCGGTGGTCAACAACCCGGACGCCTTCCCCGATTGCGGCCAGTACCTGGGCGCGCTGTTCGGCAGCGAGAACCCTGCCCCTGCGGCTCCTGCCGTCACCTCCAGCGGGCCGGTGCCGATCCAAGGGGGCATGACCCGCGAGGAGCGCTACAACAATTGAAGGTGTTGCACTGCACTTGAGCAGGAACCGGCTGCAGGGGATCCGCCTGCTCACCACGGTCGCCCTGGCCGGCTTGGCGTTGATCGGCTGTGCGGCGGCTCCGCCGCCGGAGGTAGGCGACGCGCCAGCCAACGACGACTGCCTGCGTGAGGTGAAACTGGCGGAATTGCCGGCGGCGCTGCAGCGCTGTGACGCATCGGTGCAGGCCTTCCCCACCGATCCCCGCCCCTTGAGCGAGCGCTCCGTGCTGCACAGCCTGGGTGGCGATCAGGAGGCCGCCTGCAGGGACATCGAACGGGCCGCCCAGCTGCTGCGGCAACAGGGCAACCGAACGGAGGACTCCCAGCTGGCCATCGACATCCGCATCCGGCTGGAGGGCTGCCAGGAGAAGGCACCGCTGCCTGGCACCTGATCAGGGGTCAGCACCATGATCACCAGCGCTCGATCAGCTGCCGCACCATCGCCGGCAGCGCCTGGCGCCGCAGAGCCGTCTGACGGCCTTCCAGCAGCAGCGTGATGCGCTCGGCCTTGCTGGCGATGATTCCGTCCACGAGCTGATCGGCCACGCCCAGCTGCAGCCAATGGCTGGTGAGCGGTCCGGCCATGCCGATGCGGTGGCAGCGGTCCTCCGCCTGCTCCGCGTCCCCCGGCGTCCAGGGGCGCTCCAACAGCACCACATGGGCGGCCCTGTGCAGCGTGAAGCCCAAGCCACCAGCCCCGAAAGTGGCCACCAGGCAGGGCGTCGCCCCGGCCTGGAAGCGATCCACCTGTGCCTGGCGCTCCACCGCCTTCAGCCGACCCGTGAGCAGCGCCCCACCCAGGCGGTCCTGCAGCTGTTCGGCACTGGCCACGAAGGCGGTGAACAGCACCACGGCCTCCCCCTGGCGCAGAAGGGCCTCCACCAGCTGGATGGCGGCAGGCAGCTTGTGCTGGGCACCGATCCGGCGCAGGGCGGTGAGCATGGCGAGGGGCTCGGCGTCGCGGCGCACCTCGCCCCTGGCGGCCCGGCAGCGATAGTCGTCCAGCCTGGCGGCCAGTTCCTGCTCGAACGCCATCGCCTGGGACTCCCCGAGCGCCACCGGGAGCATGCGGCGGCACTTTGGAGGCAGGTCGAGGCAATCCTGCTTGCGGCGGTGGAGCACGAGCGGCCTTGTCAGCCGCTGGAGTTCATCGAGCCGCTCGGCTCCGACCGCCTGCCACTGGCGCCGTCCACCCCGTTCGCTCCAGTGCCCCTGACAGAACCGCTCCTCGTAGGCGTGCCGGTCTTGGGCGAGGGGATGGCCGATTGCCGCCAGCAGCGGAAACAGCTGAACCGGGCGGCCGTTCTTCATCGGGGTGCCGGTGAGCAACCAGATCGCCCGCAGCCGCGGATGTCTGGCCAGCCGCAGCAGGGCCTGGGTGCGCGCCGCCTGGATGTTCTGGGCGAAATGGGCCTCATCCACGATCAACACCGTGGCGGCCGGCGGCAACGAGCGCGGCAGGGCCGCCCAGCTGATCAGCTCCAGATCAAGGGCGAGGGAGAGGCCCTCCTGCCGCCAGTGGGGATGGAGGGCGGTTGGAGCCACCACGGCGATGCGGCAATCCGCCGCCCGGACCATGGCCCGGGCCGCCACCAACGCCGTGAGCGTCTTGCCCAGGCCCATGGCGTGGGCCAGCAGGGCACCGCGGCGAGCCAGCAGCCAACGCGCCGCCAGCCGCTGATGGGCGAACAGACGGCGCCCATCGGCCAGAGGCTGATCCAGGGCGGCCTGGGACACGAGGGTGCGGTGAGGCGGCAGGGGCGGCAGGGGCTGCTCCAGCCATGCCATCCACTGCGCCAGCTCCGGATCGATCCGGAAGCGCTGGCCAAGCAGCTGGCGTAAGGCCAGCGAGGCCTCGAGCGGAAAGGCCCAGCAACCACGCCGCGCCTGCCACTGGCCCCGGGGCCGCACGGCGCGCAACTGGGCCTGAGTGACGGGATCAAAGGGGGAGACCACCTCGATCTGTCCCGATGGACCGAGACGCAGCAGACAGGTGGCGGCGGAAACCGTGCGGGGTCCGAGGGAGCGGCTGACCGAGGGAGAGCTGCTGACGGCGGGGGAGCGGCTGGCGACGGGGGCGCTGCAAGCGGGCCGAAGACAAATTTAGTCGAATCGGGGCGACGGGCAACCGTTGGCGCTGAAGGCCGAAAAAAGCAATCCTCGACACATTGACATCTCTTGAGGTGGGGGCAAACTCTCCGCAACTGAGCCATCAGGATGCACGCGAGAGATGCGGTGTTCCTTGAAGATCTCTGCCCCAAACTTCGCGTCAGGCGCTGGCGTCAATCTCTCCACAAACACACTGACAATCGTTGTATTTACTGCGGCAATCGCTCCGAATCCATTGATCATCTGATGCCCCGCTGCCGTGGTGGCCTGAGCGTGACAGCGAACTGCGTGCCGGCCTGTCTGGCTTGCAACGGCCACAAAAGCGATGCCGATCCCTTCGATTGGTACCGGCGTCAGCGCTTCTACGACCCGCGGCGGGCCATGGCGATCCGTGCCTGGATGGATGGGGATCTACGCTTGGCGGTGCGGCTGCTCCATTGGGCCAACCCGGAGCCCAGCTCCAGCCCGCCGCTCCATGCCGGAGCCACTCCAGCAGGGACGGACTGGGCCTTTCAGGCGGCCTGAGCGCGCCTCGCCGGTTCACCAGACCCGGCAGGCCACCGGGCCGTTGTGGCGGACGCAGATCCCCTCTTCCCGCTCCGGGGCTTCCGGGGCGAGCACGGAGACGACCAGCACCAGGCTGAGGGCGAGCACGGCCGGAGCCCAGGCCAGAGCGGTGTTCCAGGTGGCCGTGCGGGCAGAGAGAAGCGCGGCGGGGCGCTGACTCCGGGCCACGAAGGGGCCGGCTGGCACCCTGCGGGAGCTAGAGAGAGAGGAGGCGGTCATCAACGAAAGCCATGAATGTGATACAGGTGTACTCATGACGGTCGGTGATGTCAATGGCCGGCCGGCCAGCGTGCTGGTGCTGGGCGGTGGCTACAGCGGACTGCGGTTCGCCCAGGCCCTCACCGAACACGCGCTGCCGGTAGCGGTCACCTCCCGCCGCCAGCCGGCCCAGCCGGAGGCGCTCACCCCCTGGGGATCCGCTGGCAGCGCGCTGCCGCTGCGCTGGCTGAGCTTTGACCCCGACAACGGCGCGTTGCCCGATGCCGAGGCGCTCGACGGCATCACCCATGTGCTGGTGACGATCCCGCCCGACGGGCAGGGAAAGGATCCGGTGCTCGAACATCTGGCCCCGCTGCTGGCCCAGCTGCCGCTGCAGTGGATCGGCTACCTCTCCACCACCGGCGTCTACGGCGACCATGGCGGTCGCTGGGTGGACGAGACCACTCCTCCCGCGCCAGGGGCGTCGCGCAGTCGCGCCCGGCTGGCCTGTGAGCAGGCGTGGGATTGCAGTGGCCTGCCGGTGCAGATCTTTCGCCTGCCGGCGATCTACGGGCCCGGTCGCTGCCCCTTCCAGAACCTGCTGCAGGGCACCAGCAGGCTCGTGCACAAGCCGGGCCAGGTGTTCAGCCGCGTCCATGTCGATGACATTGTGGGAGCGCTGATCCACTGCATCGGCCTGCCGCCCCAGCGGCGCCCGCGGATCGTCAACCTCTCCGACGACCGCCCCTGCCCCTCAACGGAAAGCCTGGGCTACGCCGCCCATCTGCTCGACTGCAAACTGCCGACCGTGGAGCGGTTTGAGGACATCTGCGGTGGCATGAGCCCGATGGCACTCAGCTTCTGGGTGGAAAATCGCCGCGCCAGCAACCATCGGCTCTGCCATGACCTGGGCTACACCTTGCGCTACCCCAGCTACCGCGAGGGTTTTCGCGAGGCCCTCGCCGAAGAGCGCCGGACGGCCGCGCGCGGCAACGGCGACCAGGCCGCATGAGCCCACGTCTCCGGCCGACTCCGCCGGGCCCGTTCAGCGGCGGGTGAACACCCGTTCGATGCTTTGGCTGTCGGCGGGGGAGGCGTCAGCGCCGGGCTCGGGGCAAACTCCGGCCGCATCCGGTTGAAGGTTCTTGAGGGTGGGGAGCTTCGTGTCCTGCATGAAGCGGCAGCCATCCACGGTGACCCAGCCCCGCTCCAGACCGACGGCTGTTCCGACCACCGCCAATCCGATCAGAAACCACCGAAACATGTCGTCACTCTCCCATCAGCGCGAGACTAAGCCCGCTGCCATTGCCGTCTCCCTCGGTGACCCGGCTGGCATCGGTGCGGAAGTGGCTCTCAAGGCTCTGGCCCTGCTCGGCGATCGGCAAGCGGAGGTGGTGCTGGTGGGTTGCCGCCGCTGGCTGGAAGACACCCACCGGCGCCTGGAGCCGCTGAGCAGCGTTCCCCTGGCCGACCCCGGCGGCCTGGAGGTGCTGGACCTGCCGCTGGAGGTAGCGCCACAGCCCGGCCAGGGTTCAGCGGCCAGTGGTGCCGCCAGCTTCGCCTGGCTCACCGCCGCCACAGCGCTGGTGACCAGCGGCCGCTGCCGCGCCATCACCACAGCGCCGATCGCGAAGCACGCCTGGCATGCAGCGGGCCATCACTACCCCGGCCAGACCGAACGGCTGGCGGAACTGGCCGGCGGCATGGAGGCCTCGATGCTGTTCACAGCCCGCTCCCCTCTGACCGCCTGGCGTCTGAACACGCTGCTGGCCACCACGCACATCCCGCTGGCGGCCATGCCGCGCTGTCTCGATGGGGCGCTGGTGGAGCGCAAGCTCGACGTTCTGCTGGCTTTCTGCCAGCGGTTCAAGCCCTATCCGCGGCTGTCAGTGGCGGGCCTGAACCCCCATGCCGGCGAAGCAGGCCAGCTCGGGAAAGAGGAGGTCGAGTGGCTGGTGCCGGCACTGGACCGCTGGCGGCGACGCCATCCGGACGTGGAGCTGGTGGGGCCGGTGCCGCCCGACACCTGCTGGCTGGGTGCCGCCGCCGCCTGGCGTGGTGACGGTGAGGGATCGGACGGCTATCTGGCTCTGTATCACGATCAGGGCCTGATTCCGGTGAAGCTGCTCGCCTTCGATGCGGCCGTGAATGTGACCCTGGGGCTGCCCTTCCTGCGCACCTCCCCCGATCACGGCACCGCCTTCGACATCGCCGGACTTGGCATCGCCCGCGCCGACAGCATGGTGGCGGCTCTCACCGCCGCCTGGGACCTGGGCTGATCGGCAGCGGAGCGGGGCTGCTGGACACCAGCGCGGATCAGCCGGGCTTGACGCGCATCAGCACCTGGCCGAACTCCACCGGGGTGCCGTTCTCCACCAGGATTTCCACCACCTGGCCGGTCATTTCCGCCTCCAGCTCATTCATCAGCTTCATCGCTTCGAGGATGCAGACGGTCTGGCCGACCGAAATGACACTGCCGAGCTCCACGAAGGGGGGATCTCCCGGTGAAGCTGCCCGGTAGAAGGTGCCCACCATCGGGGCGGTGACCTCCACCAGATCGGCCCGCAGGGCGGCGGCGGCAGGCGGCGCGCTGGAGGGCTGGGGGGCGACTGGGGCTGGCGCAGCCTGCGCGGGGGCTGCCATCGCCACCGGGGCGTAGGCGGCAGGCGCAGGAACGGGGTTGGGGGCCGGCAGGTTGCGGCGCACCTCAAGACGAAAATCCTCCCCCTCCAGCTTCAACTCCTGGATGTCGCTGCCTTCAAGGAAGGTGAGCAGGGCGTGGAGCTGGTTGTTGTCGAGTTGCATGGCGCTTCAGGACTCCCGACCCAGGTAGCTGTCGGTGCGGGTATCAATCTTGATCTTTTCACCGATCGAGATGAACAGCGGCACCATCACCTGGGCGCCCGTTTCCACGATCGCCGGCTTGGTGCCGCCGGTAGCGGTGTCACCCTTGACGCCGGGGTCGGTCTGGGTGACTTCCAGCACCACGGAGTTGGGCAGCTCCACCTCAAGTGGGGACCCATTCCACGACACCACATTGACCTCCATGCCCTCCTTGAGGTACTTGCGCCCATCGCCGATCTGGTTGGCGGTAAGGCGGGTTTCCTCGTAGCTGCCCATGTCCATAAACACGTAGTCGTCACCTTCCATGTAGGTGTGCTGAAGGGTGGACTTCTCCAGCAGGGCCTGGGGAACGGTTTCGCCGGCGCGGAAGGTTTTCTCCACCACGCTGCCGCTCTGCACACCTTTGAGCTTGGTGCGCACGAACGCGGAACCCTTACCGGGCTTTACATGCAGAAACTCGACGACCCTCCAGACCTGACCATCCAGCTCGATCGTGGTGCCTGTACGAAAGTCGTTGCTGGAGATCATTCCGAGGGAACGGGTCAGCGGGATTGTACGGCTGCCCTTCGGCCCCTCCCCGCCGTGCGGCTGCAGCGACAGCGCCGGATGGAACGGGACCGGCCGGCTGTGCCAAAGTCCGGAAAACGGCAGACGGACAGATGCGGAGGACCCGGGTCGGTGGTTTGTGGGCCCTGCTCCTGGCCGTGGTGCTTTGCGCAGCGACGGGGCTGACGGCGCCCCGACCTGTCGCTGCAGCCCTACCCCCGGGCAATGCCGTCACCGATCCCGCTGCCCTGCTGCGGGATGCGCTGCCGATCGAAGCCACCGATCTGCAGGATCTCCAGCACCGGCTCGAAAGCACCAGCGACGACCTGCGCGCCAAGCGCTGGAGCGCCCTGACCAATGTGGTGCGCCGCTCCCAGTCGCTGCTGGGTACCCGTCGTGTGGGTCTGCTCGACAGCTTCGACCCGGCGGACCGCGACAAGGCGGAAGCCCTGCTCGAACAGTTGCAAGGATCCCTCCAGGACATGGCGACAGCAGCTGAGCGCCAGGACCGGGAGGCCTTCCTGGATGCCCGCCGCGAGGCACTCAGCCGGATCGGCGCCGCCGAGGCCGAGCTGGTGGGTCCGTTCCCGTTCACCATTCCTGCCGCCTTCGACGACCTGCCGCGGCTGCTGGGCCGGGCCACCGTGAGACTCACCACCACCAAGGGCGATCTCACCGCCGTTGTGGACGGCTACAACGCGCCGCTCACCGCAGGGGCCTTCGTGGACCTGGTGCAGCGCGGCTTCTATGACGATCTTCCCTTCATCCGGGCCGAAGACTTCTATGTGCTGCAGACCGGCGATCCCGCCGGTCCCGCAGACGGCTTCGTGGATCCCAAGACCCACAGCAACCGCCCGGTGCCCCTGGAGATCAAGGTACCCGGCGAAGCGTCCCCCTTCTACAACCAGACCTTCGAGGACCTGGGCCTGTTCAAGGCCACCCCGACCCTGCCCTTCGCCACCAAGGGCACCCTGGGCTGGGCCCATTCCGATGAAGCCCTCGACGACGGCTCCTCCCAGTTCTTCCTCTTCCTGTTCGAAGCCGAGCTGACCCCCGCTGGGCTGAACCTGATCGATGGGCGCTATGCCGCCTTCGGCTACGTCACCGACGGCTTTGATGTGCTCGAAGAACTCACCGCCGATGACGGCATCGTCAAGGCCACGGTGCTGGAGGGGGCCGAGAACCTGCGGCCCCATGCCTGAGTCACCGGCCGCCTGCGGCGAGGGCTCCACGCCCACCCTCGGCGATCTGGGCGAATGGCGACTGCTCGAGCGTCTGCGGGCCTTCGCGCCGCCGGGCCAGTTCGATGACGATGCCGCCCTGATCGAGGAGCGCGCTGGCGGGGTGCTGGTGGTCAATACCGATGTGCTGGTGGAGGGGGTGCACTTCAGCGACGCCACCATGGGCCCTGGCGATCTGGGCTGGCGTGCCGCCGCCGCCAACCTGTCGGATCTGGCCGCCATGGGCTGCCGTGAGGTTGTGGGGCTCACCGTGGGCCTGGTGGCTCCACCCCGCACCCTCTGGGCCTGGGTGGAAGGGGTGTACGGCGGCCTGACCGCGGCACTGGCCACCACCGGCGCGCCGCTGCTCGGGGGCGACTGCAGCAGCGGCAGCGAGCGCCTGCTGGCGGTGACGGCCCTGGGCCGGCTGGGCCCGCAGGGGCCGATCCGACGGCAGGACGGCCGTGCCGGTGACGTGCTGGTGTGCAGTGGTCTCCACGGGCTCAGCCGCCTGGGCCTGGCGCTGCTGCTGGAGCAGCCGCTGCACGGGCTCATCACCGGCAGCATCGCCGCCACCGACCTGCCTGAAGACCTGCGGCAGCGGGCGATCGCAGCACACCGGCGCCCTCAGGCGCGTCTTGATGTGGTGGCTGCTCTGGAGCAAAGCCAGCCCCCCGGGGATGCCTGGCGGGTGGGCGGCACCGATAGCAGCGATGGGCTCGCGGCGGCACTCACTGCCATCGCCCGCACCAGCGGCTGCGATGCGCTGCTGGATCGCTCAGCCCTGCCGATCGATCCGGCCATGGCGCCGTTGCGGGAGGCCACCGACTGGTGCCTCGGCGGCGGAGAAGATTTCGAGCTGGTGCTGGCCCTGCCGGAGCGGTGGGCCCAGCGCCTGCAGGCCTGCCTGCCGGGGGTGCACTGCCTCGGCCGGCTGGTGGCCGGCACAGGACGGCTGCTCTGGCAGGGAACAGAGGAGCCACTGCAGGGCCCAGCCGGGTTCCGGCACTTCGGCTGAAGCGTGCCGGAGCACGTGGCCGGGCAAACCAGCGTTGCGGCGGCCCCACAAAAAAGGGCCTCCCTGCGAAACCCCTCGCCTCAGGAGAGGCCGTGCAGGAAGACCCGATTCAGTTGGCAATACGGCCCGATTCGGAAGAAGGGCGATCCGGGCGAACGAGGAACGGGAGGATCAGACCCAGTTGCGGGCCACCACTTCGGCCAGATCAACAACGCGTTGGCTGTAGCCCCACTCGTTGTCGTACCAGGAGATCACCTTCACCATGTTGTCGCCCATCACCAGGGTGAGGTCAGCGTCCACGATCGTGGATTCATCAGTGCCGGCATGGTCAGAGGACACCAGCGGCAGATCGGAATACTTGATGATTCCCTTCATGCCGTTCCGTGACGATTCCTCAAGCACCGCATTCACTTCTTCGCGGGTTGTTCCGCGGCTCACCTCCAGCACCAGGTCGACCACCGACACGTTCGGGGTGGGCACCCGCAGAGCGATGCCGTTGAGCTTTCCTTTCATCGGGGGATACACCAGAGCCACAGCCTTGGCAGCGCCAGTGGAGGTAGGAACGATGTTGATGGCAGCAGCGCGGGCCCGGCGCAGATCACGGTGGCTGGCATCGAGGATGCGCTGGTCACCGGTGTAGCTGTGGGTGGTGGTCATCGTGCCTTTGACGATGCCGAAGGCCTGATCGAGCACCTTGACGATCGGTGCCATGCAGTTGGTGGTGCAACTGGCATTGCTGATGATGTCGAAGCCGTCATGGGTGTATTGATCGGCGTTCACACCCACCACGAAGGTGCCGATGCCATCACCTTTCCCGGGAGCGGTGATCAGCACTTTGCGGGCACCGGCCTGAATGTGCTTTCCTGCCCCTTCCTTGTCGATGAACACGCCGGTGGCTTCGATCACCAGATCCACACCCCATTCCTTCCAAGGAAGGTTCAGGGGGTTGCGGTCGGAGAAGCACTTGATGGTGCGTCCATTGACGATCAGGGCGTCATCGGTGTGGCTCACCTTGGCGTCCCGGATCTTACCGAGCATGGAGTCGTACTGAAGCAGGTGTGCGTTAGTGCGCGGATCGGAGGTGTCGTTGAGGCCGACAATTTCGATGCCGGTGTTCTCGCCGCGGCTCAGCCAGCAACGCATGAAGTTGCGACCAATCCGGCCAAATCCATTGATCGCAACACGCAAAGCCATGGCAACAGCGGGCAAACCCGCTAACAAGGGAGGTTTTGGCTGCCGATCATACAGAAATGGCGCCCCTGCCCCCACGGGAGCCATGCCGGGTGCCACAAGGTGTCTCAGCAGGGACAAGCGGGGATCCTGCCGCTTAAGTTTCGGTTCATCCTGGAGACGCCGTTGGGACTGCTGGTCGATCGCGGGCAGCCTTTGCACTTCATCGGTGTCGGCGGGATCGGCATGTCCGCCCTGGCCGAGATCCTGGTGGAGCGGGGCTTTTCCGTCAGCGGCTCCGACCCCCGCGACAACAGCGTGCTGCAGGCCCTGCGCCGCCGGGGTGTGCGGGTGTTTCAGGAGCAGAGCGCCACCACCATCGAGGCGATCCGCACCACAGCCGCGGCCGATCCGCAGATCGTGGTGAGCTCCGCCGTTCCCCAGACCAATCCCGAGCTGGTCGAAGCCCGCCGCGTGGGTCTGTCAGTGGTGCACCGCTCCGATGTGCTGGCGGCCCTGATCAACAGCCAGGACGCGATCGCGATCGCCGGCAGCCACGGCAAGACCACCACCAGCACCATGGTCGCCACCCTGCTGGCCGCCACCGCGAACGACCCCACGGCCGTGATCGGCGGCATCGTTCCAGGCTTCGGCAGCAACGCCCGGGTGGGCAACGGCAGGCTGCTGGTGGCGGAAGCCGACGAATCCGACGGTTCGCTCGTCAAGTTTCGGCCCAGCCTGGGTGTGATCACCAACCTCGAACTCGACCACACCGACCATTACGCCGACCTGGAGGCCCTGATCGGCACCCTGCAGCAATTCGCCTCCGGCTGCGGCCGGCTGCTGACCAACCGGGACTGCCCGGTGCTGCACCAGCATTTTCAGCCCAGCGCCTGCTGGTCGATCGAGAGCGCGGACGGAGCCGACTTCGCCTCCATCGCTGTGGCAGAAGAGGGGGACGGCACCCTGGCCGCGTTCTACGAGCAGGGCACAGAGGTGGGGCAGTTCCGGCTGCCGCTGCCCGGGCGTCACAACCTCAGCAACGCCACCGGCGCCCTGGCCGCCTGCCGGCTGGAAGGGGTGCCGTTCGAAGCGCTCAGCCAGGCCATTCCCTCCCTGAGCGCCCCCGGCCGCCGCTTCGATTTCCGCGGCAGCTGGCAGGGGCGTCTGGTGGTCGACGACTACGCCCACCATCCCAGCGAAGTGAATGCCACCCTGACCATGGCGCGGCTGATGGTGAGCACCGGCCGCAGCCCGCTGCCGGCGGTGCCGCGGCGGGTGGTGGCGGTGTTCCAGCCCCATCGCTACAGCCGCACGGCGGAATTCGGCGAAGCGTTTGCCCAGGCCCTCGGCCAGGCCGATGCCGTGCTGCTGGCGCCCTTGTATGCCGCCGGCGAAGCGCCACTCCCCGGGGTGTCGAGCGGATCGCTGGCGGAGCGCATCGCCGCGCTGCACCCCGCCCTTGAGGTGCGCGTGGCAGCCGACATGCAGCACCTTGCCCAGGACGTGGCGACGCTGAGCCAGGACGGTGACCTGGTGCTGGCGATGGGGGCCGGGGACGTCAACGGGCTGTGGGACCGGCTCAAGGCCCTGCCCGGCGCCGCTGTCGTCACACCCCTGGCTGCCTGAGGGATGGCGGGCGGCGAACCACCGGCCAATCTGAGCGCCCAGCTGCCGCTCGCCGCTCACACCACCTGGAAGGTGGGCGGCCCCGCCGAATGGTTCGGGGAACCCTCCAGTGAGGAAGAGCTTCACGCCATGGCCCGCTGGGCCTGGGAGCGCGGTCTGCCCTGGCGCCTGATCGGCGCGGGCTCCAATCTGCTGATCAGCGACAGCGGCCTGGCGGGCCTGACCCTCTGCTCACGCCGCCTCCAGGGCAGCCAGCTGGACGCCAGCACGGGCCTGGTGGAAGCCAGAGCGGGAGAACCGATTCCCACCCTGGCGCGCCGGGCGGCCCGGGCGGGCCTGAGCGGGCTGGAATGGGCCGTGGGCATCCCGGGCACCGTGGGGGGGGCTGTGGCGATGAACGCCGGTGCACAGGGAGGCTGCACGGCGGAAGTGCTGCGCGACGTCACCGTGGTGGCGCCGGATCCGGGCAGCGTTCCCTTCATCCTGCCGGCGTCGAGCCTGGAGTTCGCCTACCGCCACAGCCGCCTGCAGGAGGAGCCGCTGCTGGTGCTCTCGGCCCGGTTCCAGCTGAGCGCCGGCCATGATCCGCGTGCGATCGACCGGCGCACGAGCGCCAATCTGCAGAGCCGCACCGGAACGCAGCCTTACCACCTGCCCAGCTGCGGAAGCGTGTTCCGCAACCCGGAACCGCTCAAGGCGGGCCGGCTGATCGAGGAACTCGGCCTCAAGGGAAGCACGGTGGGCGGCGCCATGGTGTCGCCCATGCACGCCAACTTCATCGTCAACACGGGGGAGGCCACCGCCGCGCAGATCAACCGCCTGATCGAACGGGTGCAGGAGCGGGTGCGTCAGGCCCATGGCCTGGAGCTCCACCCGGAAGTGAAGCGCCTGGGCAGCTTCGATCGGGCAACGATGTCCGATTGAACAGGGTGTCGGCGGGGGGCAAGCCGTTCCAGAGGTGCTGCTGAACGACCGTGGCGGCCCACGTACGCTGTGGCCCCACGACATCGTCCCCATGGCAGGCTTCGGTCTTCCCAACTTCGGCCAGCTCACCGAAGCGTTCCGCAAGGCTCAGCAGATCCAGCAGGACGCCCAGAAACTGCAGGACGAACTGGATGCCATGGAGTTGGAGGGCACCAGTGAGGACGGCCGAGCCAGCGTGTGGCTCTCGGGCAATCAACAGCCCCTGCGGGTCAGGCTGGCTCCTGAACTGGTGGCCTGCGGCGCCGAAGCCACCGAAGCCGCCGCCCTCGAAGCGCTGCGGGCCGCCTACGAAAAATCCACCGCGACCATGAAGGAGCGGATGGAAGAGCTCACCGGTGGGCTCAATCTGACGGGGATGGGGGGCTGAGCCCTTCCTGCTGGCTCTGCCGCAGCCGGCGGCGAGAGGGCTGGCGCTGCCGGCGATCCAGCCGCACCTCGGTCCGCTGTGCCTGAACATCCGGCTCCTGCGTACGGCGCGCTGGCCCTGAGCCACCGGCCGCCAACAACTCCTCCAAGGCCTGCAGGTAGTGGGGGTAACGGTCCCAGTCGGTGCCGACGCAGCAACCGGGATCGCCGCGGTGCAAGCAGTTGCGGTACCGGCACGCACCCGAACGCAGCGCCTCTCGCATTTCAGGAAACAACGCGGCCAGCCGGGTGGGATCGAGCGGCAGATCCGGCCGGTTGAATCCCGGCGTATCGGCGAGCAGGGCCTCGGATCCCAGCGCGAACAGCTCCACGTGCCGCGTTGTATGGCGGCCACGCTGCAACCGCCCGGACACTGCAGCCACCCGCAGCTGAAGCGCTGGAATCAGGGCGTTCAGCAGGCTGCTCTTGCCCACGCCGGAAGGGCCGCACAGCACGGTGATACCCGGTTTCACCAGCCGCTGCCGCAACAGCTCGAGCCCCTCACCTGTGGCCACGCTCAGGCCGATCGGGTCATACCCCCAGCCCTTCAGGCGAACCAGCCACGCCTCCAGGGCGGGTCGGGACACCAGGTCAACCTTGCTGAGCACCAGCTCCACCTGCAGGTCGGTGGCCTCTGCCGCCAGGAGAAAGCGGGTGATCTGGACGGGATCCGGCTCCGGCTGCGCCAGCGCCACCACCACCAGCAACCGGCTGCAGTTGGCCACGGCGGGCCGCTCCAGCCGGCTGCCGCGAGGAAACAGGCGGCTCACCGCAGCGCGACCGGCGGCCCAGTCGATTCCATCGAGGCTCACCTGATCCCCGACATGGACCTGCTGGCCGCTCTTGCCCAGCCGGGTGCGCCGCACGCACAGCAGTTCGAGCTGATTGTCAGGGCCGGCCCGATCGAGCCAAACCCTGCAGAAATTGGCCTGCAGAGCCACGACCCGGCCGGTGACCGGCTCCTGCTCCACGCTCAGGCCCCGTCGCGGCAGATCAGCAGACGCGCCCCGGCGCCATCGATGGGCTTCATGCGCAGCACCTCATGCCCCTCTTCGCGGATGCCCTCGCTCACCAGTAACTCAGGGGCGCCTGCGTCAAGATCGACCTGAAGCCAGGCACCTGGCGGCAGCTTTTCAAGCGCCAGCCTCGTGCGCACGAAGTTGACGGGGCAAGGTGTGCCGCGCAGGTCAAGGCACTGGGCCGGCGCGGGAGCAGTGGAGGCATCAGCGGGCTTCATGGTGATGGGCAGGCGGCGGCCCTCACCCGAACAGTCCCCCGAAAAGACCGCTCTTGTGCGGGTGTTCCTTGCCGGAATGGTGACCGGCGAGCTGATCGAGCAAATCCCGCTCGTGGCTGGAGAGCTTGGTGGGAATATGCACCTTCACGGTGACGTGATGGTTCCCCCTGGCCACGGGATTCCCCAGCCGCGGCACCCCTTTGTTGTTGAGCGTGAGCGTGGCACCGGGCTGGGTGCCAGCAGGAATCTCCAGGGTTTCAGGACCATCAACGGTGTCGACTTCGATCTTGTCGCCGAGGATCGCCTGGAGATAGCTGATCGTGACATCCGATTGGATGTGGATGCCTTCACGGCGCAGGTGGTCGTGGGCCTGAACGAACAGGTAGACGTAAAGGTCACCGGCCGGACCGCCCCGCTGGCCCGCGTTGCCCTCGCCCGTCACCCGTAGCCGGGTGCCTGAATCGACGCCGGCTGGAATGGTGATGCGCAGCTTCTTGCGCACCTGCTGCACCCCCTGGCCGCCGCAATCGCCGCAGGGATCGGCGATCACCTGGCCGGTGCCTTCGCAGGTGGGGCATGGCGCCACCTGAGTGAAACTGCCGAATGGGGTGCGGGTGGCACGGCGCACCTGGCCGGATCCGGAGCAGGTGCCGCAGGTGGTGGGCCCGCTGCCCCGCTTGGCGCCGCTGCCCTCGCAGGTGGCGCAGGTTTCCAGGTGGCGGATCTGGACATCGCGCTCCTGCCCGAACACGGCCTCGCTGAAACCGATCGTGAGATCAAGGCGCAGGTCATCGCCTTGGCGCGGGCCACGGCGGCGGGGACCACTGGCACCGCCGGCCCCCCCGAAACCGCTGAAGAAGGTCTCGAACAGGTCGGCGAAGCCGCCCATATCCGTCATGTCGGGGCCGCCGCTGGCACCGGACACACCCGCTTCACCAAACTGGTCGTAGCGGGCGCGGGTCTGGGGGTCGCTCAGAACCTCATAGGCGCGCCCGATCTCCTTGAAGCGCTCCTCGGCGCCGGGATCCTTGTTGATGTCCGGGTGGAACTGCCGCGCCAGCCGGCGGTAGGAACGTTTGAGGGTGTCAGCGTCGGCATCACGGCTGACACCCAGAAGGTCGTAGTAATCGGCCATCAACTCGGATCCGCGCCGGCCATGGGTTCAGTGTCCCCGTGCGGGGCGTTGGCGGCGTTGGGCCCACCGGCAGGACCGGGGCCCATCGACACCTTCACGAGAGCATGACGGATCACCCGGCCTTCCAGCTGGTAACCGCGCTGCAGTTCGGCGATCACCACGTCCTCCATCACCTCGTCGCTTGGCTCCCGCAGCACGGCTTCGTGCAGGTTGGGGTCGAACGGCTCCCCCTCCACGCGCATCGGCGAGACGCCCAGATTCTTGAACACATCGACCAGCTGTTTGTAGAGCCCCTGGTAGCTGCGATGCACGTCCTGGGCTTCGGGGTTCTGGGGGTCCAGCTGCTGGCGCGCCCGGTCGAAATTGTCGACCACCGGCAGGATCTCCGCGAGCGTGGAGCAGGTGATCTTCATGCGCAGCTCGTCCTGATCGCGGCTCTGGCGCTTGCGGAAGTTATCGAAGTCGGCGGCGATGCGCATGTATTGGCTGCGCACGCCCTCGTGCTCGGCCTGGAGACTGCTGAGCGTCGCCTCCAGTTCCTGAATCCGCTGCTCGGGACCACCGGCCTCCGAACCGATGGCATCGGCCTGGGCGGAGGCGTCGGCCGAGGCCGCGGAGGCTTCGAGCTGCGTGATCAATTCATTCGCCTCGCTGGCAAGACCCTCGACATTGGCCTCCGTGGAGGCCGCTTGAGGTGCCTCCGCAGGGGCCTCAGAATCCTGGGAGAAGGAAGAGGCTTCGCCACTCATGCCGGCTGGATCGCAGATCTGACACCAACATGTTGGAGGGTGACGCGTGCCTCCCACAAGCGGCGGAAGCCCGCACCTCGGCATCCGTCACTCACCAGGTGCGCCATGATCGCGGCAAACAAGCAGCCCTTCAGAGGGGATCTGGTCTAGAAAGGGGCCTTGGGTGCGTGAAATCTCAGCCCCACATAGGCATTTCCCCCTAGAGCCGCTTCCTGCCATGACCCTTTCGGCAACCCGTCCGGTGCCGGATGCCATCACCCCCACCCAGCAGCGCTTGGAGGTGGAGTTGTTGCTTGGGGAACGTGTGCTCCGTCCGCAGGAGCTGGAGCAGGCGGATCCAAAAGCGTTTGAGGCCTGCCCTTCGATCGGCAGTGAGAGGTGGCGCGACTTGGCGAGCTTGCCGATTCGGCGCATCGGGAACCGGCTCGTGTTGGCCGTGCCCACCTTCTGGGGATCGGGCCAGCGTCACGAGCTGATGGAGACGATCGCTGGCGACGGATTGGAACCCGATTTGCGTCTTGCTCTAAAGGGCGAAATCGAGGTGGTGCTCAAGGCGAGGCTTGAGGAGCTAGGTGCTGCTGTCGCTCGTGATGGTGACGGCTCAGGTGATTCCTTGCCGAACCCCGAAGAGGCGCAGCAGGAGGCCCGTGTGGAGCGGGTCTCCTTGCTGGAGAACTTGAGCCTCGAACGGCAGCTCGACGAAGCGCCAGCCGAAGACGATGCCTATATGAATCTTGATGAGGGCATTGCCGCCGCAAGTGCTTCGCCGGTGGTGAGTCTTGTGAATCGGATTCTGATCAAGGCGATCGACAGTGACTCCAGCGATGTGCACGTTGAACCTCAGGAAGATGGCCTGCAGATCCGCTTCCGCCAGGACGGCGTGCTGCAACCTCTGGAACTCCTGCCAAGAAGCCTCATCCCTGCAATCACCTCACGGCTGAAGATCATGGCCGATCTGGACATCTCCGAACGGAGGATGCCGCAGGACGGCCGCATTCGACGGGTTTATAACGGGCGGACAATTGAACTGAGAGTAAGCACCCTGCCCAGCCGCTGGGGTGAAAAGGTGGTGATGCGGCTGCTGGACAGCTCCGCCACAAAGCTTGGTCTTGACAAGCTGATCAGCTCTCCAGCGATCCTCAATCTGGTGCGCACGCTGGGGTCACGCCCCTTCGGGATGATCCTGGTTACCGGACCAACCGGATCCGGTAAATCCACCACGCTTTACTCCCTGCTGTCGGAGCGTAACGTTCCGGGTATCAACATCTCCACAGTTGAAGACCCGATTGAGTACATGCTCAAGGGCATCACCCAGACCCAGGTGAACCGCGACAAGGGCTACGACTTCAGCAATGCCCTGCGGGCCTTCATGCGGCAGGACCCCGACGTTCTGCTGGTAGGGGAAACCCGCGACGGAGAAACGGCCAAGACTGCGATTGAGGCCGCCTTGACCGGACACCTCGTGCTCACCACCCTCCATTGCAACGATGCCCCCAGTGCGATCGCCCGCCTCAACGAAATGGGCGTGGAGCCCTTTCTGATCAGTGCCTCCCTGTTGGGAATCGTGTCGCAACGTTTGCTGCGGCACGTTTGCACGAAGTGCCGGGTGAGCTATCGCCCCGGCCCTGAAGAGCTCGGCCACTTTGGCCTCCTATCCAGCCCTGATACAAAGGTCACCTTCTACAAAGCCTTTCGGCCTGAACCGGATGCCACCCACGTCTGCAGCACCTGCCAGGGAAGGGGCTACAAAGGCCGCATCGGCGTTTACGAGGTGCTCCAGTTCAATGAAACCATCGCTTCAGCGGTGGCACAGGGGGCGAGCACCGATGTGATCCGCAAGCTGGCCCTGGAAGCTGGGATGAAAACCCTGCTCGGCTACGGCCTGGATCTGGTGCGGGAGGGGCACACCACACTGGAGGAGGTGGAGCGCATGCTGCTCACCGACACGGAGCTTGAATCGGAACGCCGTGCCAGAGCCCTCACCACCTTGAGCTGCAGCGGCTGCGGGGCCGGGCTCAAGGATGAATGGCTGGAATGCCCCTACTGCCTGACAGAGAGGGCCTGACCCTTGATGCTCTCCCTTAAGGCGTGCAGAATTGCGCAACGTCACGAAGCTTGCTCAACGCCGCGAAGCCCATGGAACTCGTGATTGAAGATTTCATGCGCGAGCTGGTGGAAGCACGGGGCAGTGACTTGCACCTGGCCGCCGGACAACGTCCCTATGGACGGTTCAACGGCGAACTGCGGCCGATGCATGAAGAAATTCTCACGGAAGAAACGTGCAACCGGCTGATCTTCTCGATCCTGAACAATGCCCAGAGGAAACATCTGGAGCAAACCTGGGAACTTGATTGCTCCTATGCGCTACGAGGTCTGGCCCGTTTTCGTGTGAATGTCTACAGCCAACGCGGCACCTACGCGGCCTGCCTACGAGCACTCAGCAGCAAAATACCCACCCCTGAAGACCTCTGCCTGCCCGAGGTGGTTGTGGAGATTACGGACAGGCCCTCAGGGCTCGTGCTTGTGACGGGACCTACCGGATCCGGCAAAAGCACCACCCTGGCCAGCCTCCTGGATCACATCAATCGCACCAAGGCCTTGCATGTGATCACGATTGAAGATCCCATTGAGTTTACCTATCGAAACAATCTCAGCCTGGTGCATCAGCGCCAGCTGAACGACGACACCAAGAGCTTCAGCAACGCCCTACGTGCCGCTCTGCGAGAAGACCCTGATGTGATTCTGGTTGGTGAGATGCGCGACCTGGAAACGATCCAGCTGGCGATCACGGCCGCAGAAACCGGCCATCTGGTTTTTGCCACCCTGCATACGAGCTCCGCCGCTCAAACAGTCGATCGGATGGTGGATGTGTTTCCCGCCAACCAGCAGACTCAGGTCCGCGCGCAGCTCAGCGGCAGTCTTGCTGCCATCTTTGCTCAGACTCTGTGCAAGCGATTGAATCCTGACCAGCACTCCTGGGGCCGAGTGATGGCGCAAGAAATCATGATCAATACCCCAGCCATCGCCAATCTGATTCGGGAGGGAAAAACAGCGCAGGTTTACTCCCAGATTCAGACCGGGGCTCAACTGAGCATGCAGACCATGGAAAAAGCCCTCAGCGAGCTTGTCATGCACGGAGAGATCAGCCTAGAAGAAGCCCGCTCAAAATCCGTCAAACCAGAGGAGCTCAACCGCCTGCTCAGCACCCTTTCCTAATCGTTCCCGAATGGCCTCGTTTCTCGCCACTTACACCACCAGCCGAGGGCACACCAAGGAGCTTCGCGTCAGCGCAGTGGATCTGGCAACCGCACGGCGTGACCTGAGAAAGCGCGGCATCCTCCCGACCACCCTACAGGCTGTGGGCGGCTCCAGCCCATCTCCGCTCGCAAAGGCAAAGACTCGATCAACACCAACAGTCCAGTTCATCGCCACCTATAGCGGTAGAGATGGTAAGCCCAAGAAACTAAAACTGGCCGCAGTCGATATGACAGCAGCGCGCAGTGAGTTGAGGCGTCGCGGGATCACAACAACCAAGCTTGTTCAGGATTTCGCAAGAGCGGCTAGCCAGGGAGGCGAGAAACAGCAGGACGGCAGCTTGCTGAACAAGGAAATCAACCTAGGGCCGCTGTTTGAACAGTCACCCGGAGTCAAGGACAAGGCCCTGTTCGCTAGCAAGCTCGCGGCCTTGGTGGATTCCGGCGTTCCGATTGTGCGCAGCCTGACTCTGCTCGCTACTCAGCAGATGAATCCAATCTTCAAGCGCGCTCTACAGGCCATCAGTGTCGAAGTCAGTCAGGGTGAAACCCTGGGCAGCTCCATGCGCAAATGGCCAAAGGTGTTCGATCGTTTGAGCATTGCCTTGATCGAAGCGGGTGAGGTCGGGGGTGTGCTTGATGAATCACTGAAGAGATTGTCACTCTTGCTTGAGCAGACCTCCAGACTCCAGAACCAGGTGAAGGGGGCCCTGGGATACCCAGTTGCGGTGCTGGTGATCGCTATAGCTGTTTTTCTGGGGATGACTATCTTCTTAATCCCAACCTTTGCGGGCATCTTCGATCAGCTAGGTGCCGATTTACCGCCATTCACCCAATTCATGGTGGACCTCAGCGCTTTACTACGCTCGCCTTTCTCGATTTACATGACGGGAATCATCATTCTTGCTGTCATCCTGTTTAGCAAATACTACACAACTCCGCTAGGTAGACGGCAAGTAGATGCAGCCATTCTGAAGATTCCCCTGTTTGGTGATCTCATCCAAAAAACGTCAACGGCGCAATTTTGCCGCACCTTCAGCTCCCTCAGCCGTGCCGGAGTTCCCATCCTCCAGTCACTTGAAATCGTGCGCGACACCGTGGGGAACAGCATTCTCTCTGACGCTATTGACAATTGCCGCGGGGAGCTTCAGAACGGCGTCCTGCTGAGTACCGCCCTCTCACGCAAGCGCGTCTTCCCCGAAATGGCATTGAGCATGCTGGTGGTGGGAGAAGAAACTGGTGAGATGGATTCCATGCTCGCCAAAGTAGCTGACTTCTATGAAGATGAGGTTTCAGCTGCCGTAAAAGCGCTCACCTCCCTACTAGAGCCCGCCATGATCGTGCTCATTGGCATCATCGTGGCTTCGATTCTGCTGGCCATGTATCTGCCAATGTTCTCCATTTTTGAAAAGATCAGATAGATCATTACAAGAAGAATATCGGCTATTGGCCATAGGGGTGGGCAAGCTGATTGCAGGCTCTCTCAATGTTTCTCATTCAGAAGAAGCAGCCCTAGCTAGGAACGCTGGATGATCAACGCCTAGTTCGCAGCTGTCGCAAGCTTCGCCTGCTGGGCGATCGCCTGTCCCGCCAGCCAACCGGATGTCCAGCAGTGCTGGAAGTTGAAACCGCCGGTCACCCCATCCACATCCAGCAGTTCGCCGGCAAGGAACAGGCCTGGCTGCTTACGGCTCTCCATCGTGGCCAGGTTCACCTCGCCCAGGGCCACTCCGCCTGCGGTGACGAACTCTTCACCGAACGGGCCCCGGCCACTGACCGCATACCGACTGGCCCGCAGCCCCTCCAGCAGCCGGCGCTGGTCGGCCTTGCCGAAATCGGCCCAGCGCTTCTGCCCGTCCACCCCATGCCGCTCAAGCAGATGCAGCCACAGGCGCCGGCTCAACTCCGGCCAGGGCCTGCAGGCCGCCAGCTGCCGGCGGGGCTGGTCCCGGCGGCAGGCCGCCAGCAGCGCCTCCACATCCGCGGCGGAGCGGCCTCCGCACCAGTTCACCGTCAAGCGGGCCTGGTAGCGATGGTCCTTGAGGGCACGGGCCGCAAAGGCGGTGAGGCGCAGGGTGG
This sequence comes from Synechococcus sp. CS-1333, assembly GCF_025128015.1. Lineage (NCBI taxonomy): Bacteria > Bacillati > Cyanobacteriota > Cyanophyceae > Synechococcales > Synechococcaceae > Synechococcus > Synechococcus sp. CS-1333. Next base: position 107,790 of record NZ_JAHLYO010000009.1, on the reverse strand, counting down.
CAGGGCCGCTGAGCCCCCAGTGGGTGAGCAGCACGATGCCGCTCTGGCGAAAGCGTTCTCCTCCCGGCACGTCCAGCTCCAGTTCCACCGGATCCATCACCACGCCACTGAGCGCCGCCAGGGGATTGGCCTCCAGCGCGAGGGTGAACAGCGAGGGCACCGGGGGCACCAATTGATGGCCAAGCCCGGCGGCCAGCTGCCGCCCGCTGGGGTGGCCGCCGGTGGCCAGCAGCAACCGCTGGCAGCGCAAGGGCTGCTCGCGGTGGCGCACCTGCAGGGCGAAGCCGCCCGTCGCTGATGCCGCAGCCCCCCGCAGCGCGGCCCCGCGCCAGACCGTGACACCGGCCGCCGCCGCCGCCGTTTCCAGGGTTCTGACCACGGAGCTGGAGCGGTTGCTGCGGGGAAACAGCCGCCCATCGGGCTCCTCCACCAGCTCAAGGCCATGGTCTGAGAACCAGCGCAGCGTGTCGCCGGTGGCGAAGCGGCTGAAGGGCCCCAGCAGCGCCCGCGCCCCGCGGGGGTAGTGACCCACCAGGGCACGCGGATCCCAGCAGGCATGAGTGACATTGCAGCGGCCGCCGCCGCTGATCAGCACCTTGCCGAGGGGTTGATCGGTGGCCTCCAGCAGCAGCACCCCGGCCAGTCCGGCCTCCGCGGCCGTGATCGCGGCCATGTAGCCGGCCGGGCCACCACCGGCCACCACCAGGGGGCACTCAGAAGGCAGCATGGGGAGATGGCAGAGGGTGAGTTGCAGGTGGGGCGGAAGCTGCCCGCGCACCGGTTCAGTGTGGCGCCGATGATGGACTGCACCGACCGGCACTTCCGGGTGCTGATGCGGCAGATCACCCGCCGCAGCCTGCTCTACACCGAGATGGTGGTGGCCCAGGCGCTCCACCATGGCCGGCGGGAACGGCTGCTGGATTTCGACCCCAGCGAAAAGCCGCTGGCCCTGCAGGTGGGCGGAGATGACCCCACGCTGCTGGCGGAGGCCGCCGGCCTGGCCGCCGCCTGGGGCTATGACGAGATCAATCTGAATGTGGGCTGCCCCAGCGAGAAGGTGCAGAAAGGCCGCTTCGGGGCCTGTCTGATGGCGGACCCTGAGCAGGTGGCCCGTTGTGTGGAGGCGATGGCCGCGGCCAGCCCCTTGCCCGTCACGGTGAAGCACCGGATCGGCATCGATGAGCGCGACAGCTACGCGGAGCTGCTGGCCTTTGTGGAGCAGCTGGCCGGCGCCGGCGCCGCCCGGTTTTCCGTGCATGCCCGCAAGGCCTGGCTGACGGGACTCGACCCCAAGCAGAACCGCACCGTGCCGCCCCTGCGCTACGACCGGGTGCACCAGCTCAAGCAGGAACGGCCCGACCTGACGATCGAGCTCAATGGAGGGCTGCAGGATCTGGAGGCATGCCGGCCCCACCTCCAGCACCTCGACGGCGTGATGGTGGGGCGGGCGGCCTATGAGCATCCGCTGCGCTGGACCCGGGTCGACGCGGACCTGTTTGCCGACGGCACAGCGCCGATCGCCACGTCCTCAAGCGTGGTGCGCGGTCTGGTTCCCTACGCAGAGCGGTGGTGCACCGGCGGTGGCCGCCTGTGGCCGATCGCCCGGCACCTGGTGCACCTGGTGGAGGGCGTTCCAGGGGCCAGGCACTGGCGCCGGCGGCTGGGGGAAGCCGCCGGCCAGGCCACGGCCGGGGCCGAGGTGCTGGAGCAGGCCTGCCGTGAACTGGAGGATCAGGGGCTCTGAGGGCTCCTGTCTCCCCGACAGTCCGGCGTGAGGCGTTGCAGTTCCAGGGGAAGAGGCTCCAGGCGCTGCGCTATCGCGCGCTGGGGTTCAAGGCAGGACACGGGCGCTTATTGAAAGCGGCTGCGATCTTCCCAGCCACGGCTGCCACGCTCTGAAGCGCCACGGTCGGAGCTGCCGCGGTCGGAGGAACCCCGGTCAGAGCCGCCCCGATCGCCGTAGCCCCCCCCTCCATAGCCGCCACCGCCATATCCACCACCACCACCGCCACCGGCATAGCCGCCGCTGCGACGCGGCCCGCCGCTGCCGCGGGGCTCGGCCTTGTTGATGCGCAACGGGCGGCCCATGAGCTCCACGTTCTGCAGGCCGTCAATGGCCTTGCTTTCCGTGGCCTCATCGGCCATCTCCACAAAGGCAAAGCCGCGTTTACGTCCTGTGTCCCGCTCGAGGGGGAGAGAACAGCTCACGACTTCGCCGAAAGGCGCAAACAATTCAGCCACATCTTCCTGCTCAGCGCGGAAGGGGAGGTTGCCGACGAAAATGCTCACTGACCGAAGAAACCGATTGGACCGAGAACAGGGGCCTTGATGGCATCAACCTCGACGGCCTCGGAAAGAACCCATCGGAGGTGACACCCCAACCCTAGGACCGCCATTCTCTGCTTCAAGGGTTTTCCGCTGGAATCGGATCGAGCCGCTGGCGCATCAGGGCGAGTTGTTCACGCACCCGATCGAAGCCCGTGCCCCCTTCGCTGCGACGTGCGCGCACCACCTGCCGCGGTTCGATCGCGGCATACACATCCGCCTCAAAGGCGGGATGCAACGCCTGCCAGCGCTCCAGCGGCAGCTCTCGCAGCAGCAGGCCTTCCGCAAGGCAGCGCTTCACCAACCCGCCCACCAGCTGGTAAGCCTCGCGGAAGGGAACATCGCGAGCCACCAGATAGTCGGCCACATCGGTGGCGTTGGAAAAATCGGCGGCCACTGCCTGCTCCAGGCGCTCCGGGCGAAACCGGATGCCTTCCTCCAGCAGGATCGCCATCGCCTCGAGGCAGTCTTCGGTGGTGCGCACCACATCGAAGAGCGCTTCCTTGTCTTCCTGAAAGTCTTTGTTGTAGGCCAGGGGCAATCCTTTGATCATCGTGAGCAGGGCCTGAAGATGGCCGAACACACGGCCCGCCTTGCCCCGCACCAGTTCCGGTACATCCGGATTCTTCTTCTGAGGCATGAGGCTGCTGCCGGTGGCACAGCGGTCGGTGAGGGCCACGAAGCCGAATTCCTCGCTGGCCCAGAGAATCACCTCCTCTGCCAGGCGGCTGAGGTGGGCCAGGATCAGGCTGGCCGCCGCACTGAATTCCACGGCGAAGTCGCGGTCGCTGACGGCATCGAGGCTGTTGGCATAGATCGCCTCAAAGCCCAGCTCTGCGGCCGTCTGGCGGCGATCGATCGGCACGGGGGTGCCCGCCAGGGCCGCCGCCCCCAGCGGGCAGATGTTCACCCGACGCCGCACATCTCCCAGGCGTTGCCGGTCACGCGCCGCCATCTCCACGTAGGCGAGCAGATGGTGAGCGAGGGAGAGCGGCTGGGCCCGCTGCAGGTGGGTGTAGCCGGGGATGAGCGTGTCAACGTGCTGCTCCGCCTGGGCCAGCAGTGCCTGCTGGAACCGCAGCAGAGCCCGATCGAGCCCGTCGATCTTCTGCCGCAACCAGAGCCGCAGATCGGTGCCCACTTGATCGTTGCGGCTGCGGCCGGTGTGCAGCTTCTTGCCGAGCGGACCGATCAGGGCGATCAGCCGGCGCTCGACGGCGAAGTGGACATCCTCTGCCTCCAGGCCGGGATTGAAGCCGCCCGCGGCCGCTTCCGCCCGCACCAGTTCCAACCCCTCGATCAGCCGCTCCGCCTCCGCCGTGGTGATCACGCCGCAGCGACCGAGCATGCGGGCATGGGCCACCGAACCGTCCAGATCCTGAGGCAGCAGCGCGATATCAAAGCCGATCGAGGCGTTGAAGCGCTCGATCGCCGGGTGCAGGCCCTCCTCGAAACGGTCGCTCCAGCTGCCGTCGGCACCGCCGGACACCCCCCGACCGCGCGCTGAAGGGGAAGACTCTGTGGCCATGTCCGCCGAGGTTTGTCGTCAGGCAAAGCTTTGCACCCGGCGGCCGGGGGCTTCAGCCCGGCAGTGCCGGCAGCATCACCTCATCGCGCACCTTCAGCACCACCATCGAGGCGTCGTCCTGGAGCTGACGATCGGAGCCCACAAAACGATCCAGACGGGTGAAGAGCTGATCGAGAATCCCCTGCGCTCCCAACCCGGAGCGGCAGGAGCGATCGAAGGCCCGCATCAGCCGGGTTTCATCGAAACGTTCATTGCCGACTCCCGCCGCCTCGGTAACGCCATCGGTGTAATACAGGAGCACGTCGCCCGGCTCCAGCACCAGGCGCTCGCAGCCGTATTCGGCCTCGGGCTGCAGGCCGATCAGCAGGCCAGGGGCATCGAGGCGTTCGAGCGTGTGGCCCTGGCGGCGCCAGATCAGCGGCGGGTTGTGCGCCGCATTGGCGTAGCGCAGCACGTGGGTGCGCGGGTCGTAGTCGGAATAGAAGAGCGTCACGAACCGGTGCGAATGGGCCAGATCTTCCTGCGCCAGCTGGTTGAGATCCCGCAGGATCCGGTCCGGCGCGTGGCCGCTCAGCACCTCCGACCGCAGCATGCCCCTCAGCAGGGTCATCAGCAGGCCGGCCGGGATCCCCTTGCCCATCACATCGCCCATCACCAGCGCCCAGCGCTCGGTTTCACGGCGCCGTCCCACCAGCTCGGGGCGGGTGGGGATGAAGTCGTAGTAGTCGCCGCCGACGCGGAAGGCCGGCCGGCAGCGGGCGGCCAGGTCCACCCCTTCGATCACGGGGCACTGATCGGGCAGCAGCTGCGACTGGATCTCGGCGCCGGTGCTGAGCTGGCGATCAAGGCGCTCATGCAGGCGCATGTCCTCCTGCAGCACCTCGTTTTCAATCGCGACACCGGTGAGATCGGCCACCAGCTGCACATGGCGCCGGTGCACATCACTCCAGCTGGGACCATCGCCCTGACTGGAGCCGAACACATAAAGCCGGCCGCGCTGATGGTTGCGGGCCACCACCGAAGTGCCGAACATCGGCACCTGGCCCAGCAGGCGGCGCATCTCCAGATCCAGCTGGGCCACCACCGCGTCATCGCCGGCGCCGGCGGCCAGATCCTGATCGCTGAGCCCGGCCAGATGGCTCACCAGATGCCGGCAGCGCTCCGGTGGCGAGGCATGCAGTTGCTCGCGCCACAGGCGGCCATCGGCGTGAAACACCACCAACAGGCTGCCCTCCGCCTCCACCAGCCGGGAGCAGACCAGGGGCACCAGCTCCAGAAAGCGGTTGAAATTGGTGAAACTGCGCAGGGCAAAGGCCAGCGACGCCAGCAGCTCCTGGTTGCGCCGCTGCTCCCGGCTGAGGCTGTCGAGCAGCTGCCTCAGCGAAGCGGATGCCGACAGGGTGCCATGGGCCCGCGGAGGGGGCGGAGGCACACGGGAGGGCGGCGTACTGCTCACGGGAGCGGCCGGGGGAACGAAGAGTAGCAGTGGTGCGCGTTAAGCGCTGAGCGCTCGTGATGCGTCTAACCGGGTGGCTGGCATCACCGGTTGAAGCGCAGAGAAGCCGCCCCCGAGCGGAGGGGCAGTCACAGCCACCTCCGGCTCAGACAGCCAGCAGCGCCTCAACGAACTCGAAGCTGTTGAACGGCCTGAGGTCGCGGATACCCTCGCCCGCACCCACGAAGCGGATCGGCAAGCCGGCCTCGGAGGCCACCGCCAGGGCCACGCCCCCGCGGGAACTGCCGTCGAGCTTGGTGAGCACCACGCCGGTGAGGCCGGCGGCGCTGGCGAAGGCCATGGCCTGCCGCAGGCCGTTCTGGCCCTGGCTGGCATCGAGCACCAGCAGCGATTCCACGCTGGCCTGGGGCGCCAGGCGATCGACGATGCGGCGCACCTTGCTAAGTTCCTCCATGAGGTTGTGCTTGGTCTGCAGGCGACCAGCGGTGTCGACCAGCACCAGTTCGGTGCCCTTGGCACTGGCGGCACCGATGGCATCGAACACCACGGCTGCCGGATCGGCGTTGGCGCTCGGGTTGGCGATCACTGGAACGCCGCTGCGTTCCCCCCACACCGTGACCTGCTGCACGGCAGCGGCCCGGAAGGTGTCGGCCGCGGCGATCAGGCAGCTGTAGCCACTGCGCACCGCCAGGTTGGCCAGCTTGCCGAGGGTGGTGGTCTTGCCGACACCGTTGACTCCCACCAGCAGCCACACGTTCAGGCGATCGCGCTGCGGGGCCAGCAACGCCGTGCCGCTGGCCTGGATCGGTGCCTCCAGCACCCCCCGCAGCTGTTCCTTGAGAAAGCGCAGCCCCTCGCCCGGATCCACCACCTCCTGGTTGAGACGCTGCCGCAGGGCCTCGAGCACCTGATCGGTGGCCTTCACCCCCACATCGGCACGCAGCAGCAGGGTTTCGAGCTGCTCAAGAACCTCCGGGGTGAGCGGATCATCCCCGAGGGTTTCCAGCATCTGGCTGACAAAGCCCTGGCGGGTCTTCTCCAGACCGCGCCGCAGCCGGCCCAGCCAGTCGATCTCCTCGAGCGACACCTGATCGGCACGCACGCCCTGGGCCGCCAGCACCTCCACCGACCAGGTGAAGGCTTCATCGAACGCTCCCAGCTGGGGAGCGGCGGTGTCAGCAGCCGGGGCGCCGGTGGAGGCGGCGGTGGCGGTTGCACTCTGCGGCTCCGGCCGTTCCAGCAACTCCTGCTGGCGCTCGCGGCGCTGGGCCGCAGCCTGCTCAAGCAGCGACAGTGCGGGCGCCGGTGCGGCTGGCGCGGTTGGTGGTGCGGCAGCGCCTGCGGGCGGGGCCGGTGCCTGGGGCCTGGCCTCAGGTTGAGGCTCAGGGGGCACCGCTGCAGCCACTTCAGGAGCAGGCGCGGGTTCCTCCTGCGCAGGCGGGGCAGCGGAGGGTAGAGCCCCAGACCCTTGCTCGGCCGCAACCGCCTGCAGCTCGGCTGGGGGCTCCTTTTGCCTGGCCGCATCCTGCTGGGCCTTCAGCCGGGCATAGGCCTCGCGCGCCCAGGCAAGAGCGTCCTGATCGACGACAGGGGCTGCAGGGGTGCCGGCTTGGGCCGGGGCAGAAGGGGCAGGGGCTGGAGCAGCAGAAGCGGAGCCAGCCTCAGCAACTTCAGATGCTGAGCCGGTGCTCTCCTGGCTGGCGGATGACCCGCCCTCAGAAGGCTCAGGGGTGGAGGTAGCAGTTGTGGATGAATCACCAGCGGGTCGTTCGTCCTGAGCGGGAGCGGCCGTCGTCGGTGCAGCGGATTCAGCTTCAGCCGCAGAGGGGGCAGGAGCCGCCACGGGCTGGGGGGCGGATTGGCGCCGGAACCAGTCGAAAACCATGCCTGCCTCAGGGGGCCGCGGTGGTGAACCGCCGCAGAACGCCGTTGATCATCCGCCGTCCCTGCTCGTCGCTGTAGCGGTTGGCCAGATCGACGGCCTCGTTGCAGGCCACGGCCGCCGGCGTGCCGAAGGTGTCGAGGTCGACGGCGGCCAGTCGCAGGATGTCGCGGTCGATGCGCGGCAGGCGTTTCAGCCGCCAGCCCTCCATCACCTCATCGAGGCGGCGATCGAGGTCTTCGCGGTGATCGAGCACAGCCCGCGCCCGCTCCACCGCGCCGCGGCGCACATCTTCCTGGTCGGCCAACATCAGCAGGCGCGGCAGTTCAAGGCCCGCTGACAGGCGGTTGATCGCCTGCTCGGCGTGTGCCAGACCGCGCTGAAGGTGACCGCGCACGCGCACCACCTGATCGGCGGCATCGACCAGTTCGCTGTCGAGCAGTTGCTGCTGCGCCTGCTCCAGGTCGAGCGCGGCATTGTCGAGGGCTTCACGCACGCACTGGCTGAGGCTGGCGAGGGCCTGGTGCAACAGGCCTTCAAGCGAGAGGTCGGCGGTGGGAACGCGATCGCTCACCTGGCCCAGCATCAACAAAGCCAGTTCTCTGGAAACGGAGCGACTCTGCATCGGATCGTCAGAAGGGGTGAACCCCCTCAGGCCTTGGTGGAAGAGGGGGCGGTGAACACAGGGGCCCTCAGCTGGGCCAGCAGGCTGGAGAAGCTGCGGTTGCCCTGACCACCGCGCTCATCATCGGGGCTGACGATCCCCGCCGAAATGATCGTGCGGAAGGCATCTTCCACCGAGAGGTCGAGGTCGCGGACGGATTGCTCGGGCACCACGGCATACCAACCGGTGGTGGGGTTGGGCGCCGTGGGGATGAACACGCTCAGCATCGGTTGATCGGACGTGCTCTGCATGGCGGCTCCGAGTACACCGGTGACGAAACCGACGGCAAACAGGCCCTTGCTGGGGTACTCGACCAGCACCACCCGGCGAAAGCGGGTGGAGTTGCTGCGGAACACGGTTTCCAGCAGCTGCTTGAGCGTTTTGTAGACCGAACCCGCCAAGGGGATCCGCTGCAGGGTGCCTTCGCCGAAATCGAGCAACCAGCGGCCCACGATGTTGCGGGCCATCAGACCGATCAGCAGGATGCCGAGCAACGGCACCAACAGACCCACGCCGAGATTGATCAACTCCTGCAGGAGCGGACTCAGCGTATTGAAGGGATTGAATTGCTTCGGGATCGTGGTGAGAAAGGCGAGCACGAAGCGGCTCACCGTGGTGGCCAGCCAGATCGTGGTGGCGAGTGGAATCACCACCAGCAGACCGGCGATCAGGTCGTTCTTGAGGTCCTGGCGAAGACGGTCCCCCAGGGGTTCATCAGTGCGGGGATTCGATTGCACCAAGAGCGGGCCGGAACGACCGGACATCAAAAAGCAGACTTCAACCTAGCCAGCCACCAGGGACGCCGTTAAGCAGCGGCCCATCTCGCCACAGAACTTCCGAGGCTCAGAGCACCGCGGCGAGTGCCACCAACGTGAACGCCACGGCCAACACCACCGCTGAAGCGGTGCCGTTGAAACGGCGCTGGTTGAGGGCCAGCACGCTGGAGCGTTCCTCCTGCTTCAGCTGGTCCTGCATCTGCTGCAACTGGCGGTCGATGAAGCCGCGCGCTGCCTGCTGCTTCTGCTCAGGCGTGGCCTGGGGCGGCACCTGGCCCGCCTGCTCGGCCTGACGCACCAGTTGCTCAATCACCTGGGGATTGGTGCTCTGCTGCTTGGCCATCTCCAGCTGGCCCCGCTTGGTGGCCAGGCTCTGCTCAGTCTGGGCGGTGATTGAGCCATCGGCGCTCACCGTGACCGGCACTGCCACAGCCAGGCCGATCGCCAGCACCGCTGCCACGACGGTGACCACCCAGCGCAGGGGGGTGCGGCCCTCGTGGGACACATCAAGGCGGCAGCCCAGCAGGATCAGCAGCAGGCCCACCAGCGCCATCGGTGCCTGGCTGATCAGCCGTTCCACCAGCAGCTGCTGGAAGGTGGGATCCTCCCAGCTGCCGATCAGGATCACGGAGGTGAGCTGCAGGGCCAGCAGCACCACCAGGGTGAGACCGAGCCAGCGCAGCAGCACGCCGAAACGTCCGGAAGAGGCGGAGATCACAGCAGAATGACGGTGATGCGCAACTGTACGGGTGGGATCTAAACCCGACCAGGAACGCCTGTCTCCCGCAGCCCTGGCCGCAGCCCTCAAACAGCAGGCCCTGCTGCTGGGATTCGCCCCCGTGGGGCTGGGTGTCGCCGAGCCGGATGAACGGATGCAGCTGCGGACGGCGGCCCTGCAGCGCTGGCTGGCCGCAGGCCACCACGCCTCGATGGACTGGATGGCCGATCCACGCCGGGCGGAAATCCAGCGGCTGCTGCCTGGGGTTCGCAGCCTGCTGGCGGTGGGGCTCAACTACAACGTGGCCGCGATCCGCACCCCCGGCCGCCCGGCGATCGCCCGCTACGGCTGGGGTCGCGACTACCACCGGGTGATCGACAGCCGCCTGCGCCAGCTGGGCCGCTGGCTGGAGCAACAGGCGCCGGAGGTGCGCTGGCGGGCCTGTGTCGACAGCGCTCCCCTGCTCGACAAGGCCTGGGCCGAGCAGGCCGGCCTGGGTTGGATCGGCAAACACGCCAACCTGATCCACCCCCGCCGGGGCTCCTGGTTCCTGATCGGCCATCTGCTCACCACCCTGGAGCTGCCTGCGGATGCTCCGGCCGAGCCACTCTGCGGGCGCTGCAGCCGCTGCATCGACGCCTGCCCCACCGGCGCCATCACCGAGCCGTTCGTGGTGGACGCGCGGCGCTGCATCGCCTTCCACACGATCGAAAGCCGCGAGCCGCAGCTGCCGCCGGCGATCAGCGCCGCCATGGCTCCCTGGGTGGCCGGCTGCGACATCTGCCAGGACGTCTGCCCCTGGAACGACCAGGACCTGCCCGTGTCCAGCGATCCCGACCTGCAGCCGCGCACCTGGATGCTCGACCTGCAGCCGGAGGAGGCGCTGCAGTGGAGTGACGACGACTGGGATGAGCGGCTGCGGGCCTCGGCCCTGCGCCGCATCAAGCCCTGGATGTGGCGGCGCAACCTGCGGGCGATGCTGAGGCTGGGCACGCCCGGCCCTGCCAGCTGACAGTGCCCGCCTGAAATAGAGAGGCCATTCGCCTGCAGAAGTCAAGAACCGCCGCTCTAGGGTGGGTTCTGGAATGGAACGCCCGGCATGGCCCCGCGCTGGTTGGCGAGTCTTACGGCAGCACCGTTCACGTTTTCCGTTCTGGCAGGGTCGGTGCCGCCGGCCTTCGCGCTGGTCCCTTACGCCTATGTTCCGCAGACCGCGGAGTTGGAAGCGGCAGGGCTGGGCATCGCCCAGGCGGCCACCCGCCTGCTGCGCCTGGGCCAAGCGGAGGATGCGGCCCGTCTGGCGGCCCTCACCGTGCAGCTGCTGCCTGGCGACCCGCGCGGTTGGGTGCTGCTGGCGGAAGCCCAGCTGCGCAGCAACCAGAGCAAGCAGGCATCGGCTTCGTTGGCGCGGGCCAAGCAGCTCGATCCACGCAACCCCGGCATCTGGTTCGCCGAAGGCTCCCTGGCCCTGCGCGATGGTCAGCCGCAGCAGGCGGTGGGGCTGCTGGAGCAGGGCCTGCGGCTGGATGGGCGCAACGCAGGCGCCCACTTCGATCTCGGCAACGCCCAGCTGCTGCTCAACAACCCCCAGGGGGCCCTGCTGGCCTTTGAGCGTGCCTCCGGGCTGCGCAAGGGCTTCTGGGAGGCGATCAACAACCAGGGGCTGGTGCTCTATGAGCTGGGCCGCCGGGGCGAGGCGATCGAACGCTGGCGCCAGGCCCTGCAGATCAACGCCAAGGCGGCGGAACCGATGCTGGCGCTGGCAGCCGGCCTCTCCGCCGCCCCGGACGGACAGAGCGAAGCGCGGAGGCTTGCCAGCGAGGCCCTGGCGATCGAACCCAACTACGTGCTTGACGCCTATCAGAAAGAACAACTCTGGGGGCCCCGCCTGCGTGCCAGCACCAAGACCCTGCTGAGCCATCCCGACCTGAAGGCCGCTGTGGACAGGGCCAATGCCAATGCCTCAGGCACCATGGAGACGGAGGAAGAACCCTCCACCTGAGCAGCCACCAGCAGCTGGGCCCGCCAGGCAGCATCTGTAGGCTGAGCCCCTTCCGCCCCCAGACCCCCGAACAGGATGGCAGAGGAGCGCGTCCAACCGATCTCCCTGCATCAGGAGATGCAGCGGTCGTACCTCGAATACGCGATGAGCGTGATCGTGGGTCGGGCCCTGCCGGATGTGCGCGATGGCCTCAAGCCCGTGCAGCGGCGCATCCTGTTTGCCATGCACGAGCTGGGTCTCACCCCAGACCGGCCCTACCGAAAATGCGCCCGGGTGGTGGGTGATGTGCTCGGCAAGTACCACCCGCATGGCGACCAGGCCGTCTACGACGCGCTGGTACGCCTCGTGCAGACCTTCGCCAGCCGCCATCCGCTGCTCGATGGCCACGGCAACTTCGGCTCGGTCGACGACGACCCGCCAGCGGCGATGCGCTACACAGAAACGCGCCTGGCACCGATCGCCAATCAGGGGTTGCTCGATGAAATCGGCAACGACACGGTTGATTTCGCCCCCAACTTCGATTCCTCCCAGCAGGAACCGACCGTGCTGCCCGCGCAGCTGCCCTTCCTGCTGCTGAACGGCTGCTCGGGCATCGCTGTGGGCATGGCCACCAGCATTCCGCCCCACAACCTGGGCGAAGTGGTGGACGCCCTGATCGCCTTGATCCGCAAGCCCGATCTCAGCGACGACAAACTGCTCGAACTGGTCCCCGGCCCCGACTTTCCGACCGGCGGCGAAGTGCTCACCGGCAGCGGCGTGCGCGACACCTACCTGAACGGCCGCGGCAGCATCCCGATGCGGGGGGTGGCCCACATCGAGGAGGTGCAGCCCGGCAAGGGGCGCCACCGCCGCGGCGCCGTGGTGATCACCGAACTCCCCTACCAGCTGAGCAAGGCGGGCTGGATCGAGAAGCTGGCGGAGCAGGTCAACGACGGCAAGATCGGTGGCATCGCCGACATCCGCGACGAGAGCGACCGCGATGGCATGCGGGTGGTGGTGGAGGTGCGCCGCGACGGGGAGCCCGCCAAGGTGCTGGCTGAACTGCAACGCCGCACGGCCCTGCAGAGCAATTTCGGGGCGATCATGCTGGCGCTCGTCCACGGCCAGCCGCTGCAGCTGAGCCTGCGGCAGATCCTCAACCATTTCCTGGAGTACCGGGAACACACCCTGATCCGGCGCACCAACCACGCCCTTCGCCGCACTGAAGACCGGCTGGAGGTGGTGGAGGGTCTGATCCGGGCGCTCGATGCCCTGCAGGAGGTGATTGCCCGGATCCAGGCGGCCAAGGATGCCGCCACGGCCAAGGCGAGCCTGCAGGTCCACTTCGATCTGAGCGAACGGCAGGCCGAGGCGGTGCTGGCCATGCCGCTGCGGCGCCTCACCAGCCTGGAGCAGGACGGCCTGAGGCAGGAGGCCGCTGAGCTGGCACAGGAACGGGAGCGGCTGCGGCACCTGCTCGACGACCGCCAGGCCCTGCTCGACGCCATGGTGACTGAGCTGAAAAGCCTGAAGAAGCGTTATGCCACACCCCGGCGCACGCGTCTGGTGGCCGGCGGCGATGCCCTGGTGGCACAGCGTGCCGCTGCCACCCGACCCACCACCGAGCTGCAGCGGCAGCAGGCGCTCGACGCCCTGCCCGGCGATGGTCGCCTGCTGATCCAGGCCGATGGCCAGGTGCGGATCGTGGGCCCCCAGCTGCTCGGCCGCCTGCATCTGGAGGAGGCCGCCCCGCTGGGTGAGCACCCGTCCCCGGCGCGGCTGATCCTGGCGGTGAGCGATAAACCGGCCGTGCTGGCCTTCAGCGCCGGTGGGCGGGTGGCCCTGCTGCGCTGGGAGTATGCCGGACAGCAGCAGGGCGGCCTGGAGAAGTTCCTGCCCGAGAGCCTGCTCGATGACCCGATCATTCAGGTGTTGCCACTCCCGGCACAACCCGAGGGCAGCCTGGGCTTGCTGAGCAGCGACGGCCGTTTCAAGCGGCTGCCGATCGACGCGTTTCTGGAGCTCTCCGGCCGTGCCGCCACCGTGCTGAAGCTGAAGGACGGGGTGGTGCTGCGCCGTGTGGTGCCCTGCAGCGACGACCAGGACCTGGTGGTGGGCAGCAGCTCCGGGCGCCTGCTGCGCCTGCAGCTGACGGACGCCGACGTGCCGCTGATGGGGCGGGCGGCCCAGGGCCCCCTGCTGCTGCGGCTGCTGCCCGGCGAGACGATTGCCGGTGCCTGCGCCCCTCGCTCGGATCAGGACGTGGTGCTGGCCAGCCGCCTGGGACGGATCAAGCGCCTGCGGCTGGAGAGTCTGCGGCGGTGCCAGCGGGGCGAGCTGGGCCAGATCGGCCTGCGCTTCCTCGATCGCAGCGACGCCCTGGTGGACCTGCAGGTGTGCGGAACGTCCACCCTGGGGGTGGTGCTGAGCCCGACCCGCAGCTTCCGCCTCGATCCAGCCACCCTTTCGGCCCAGAATCCCGACGAACCCGGCGAACTGCCGCAGCCACTGGCGGCCGGCGACAGCGTGCAGGCCCTGGTGCCGCTGATCAACTGATTTCCGATGGCTGATCTGACCTGCTGATCCTCAGGGCCCCGGCAGCAAGGCTCAGGGCTTGGTGGCCGCCAGGCCTGAGGGCTCCAGCATCAGCTTGCTGGAGCGGACGGCGTCGTCCATGGGAATCGGGTAGTTGCCATCGAAGCAGGCGGTGCAGAAATGGGAGGAATGGTCCTGGGCGGCCTCCAGCATTCCCTCCTGGCTGAGATAGGCGAGCGAATCGACGCCGAGGTGGGCTGTGATCTCTTCAAGGGTGAGCCGGGCAGCGATCAGCTGCTCCTGGTTGTCGGTGTCGATGCCGTAGAAGCAGGGATGGGTGACCGGCGGCGAACTGATGCGCATGTGCACTTCGGTGGCGCCCGCATCCCGCAGCGCCATCACCAGCTTGCGGCTGGTGGTGCCGCGCACGATGGAGTCGTCGATCACGATCACCCGCTTGCCGGAGAGCACATCCGGCAGGGGATTGAGCTTGACGCGGATGCCCGCCTCCCGCATCGCCTGGGTGGGCTGGATGAAGGTGCGGCCCACATAGCGGTTCTTGATCAGCCCATCGGCGAAGGGGATGCCACTGCCCTTGGAGAAGCCGATGGCAGCAGGGATGCCGGAATCGGGCACGCCGATCACAATGTCCGCCTCCACGGCGGATTCGCGCGCCAGCATCTCACCGATGCGATGGCGGTAGCTATACAGGGATTCGCCGAAGAAGCGGCTGTCGGGCCGGGCGAAGTAGATCATCTCGAAGACGCACAGCTTGGCCGGCTCCTCGATCCAGCGCACCCGCTCAGGCACCGGCTCGCCCGCCCGGAAATGAATCAGTTCGCCGGGGCCGACATCACCGTCGTAGGAGGCGCCGATGATGTCGAGGCCGCAGGTTTCGCTGCTGAGCACCCATTGCCCCTGGTGCTTGTCGCCCATGTGGCCGAACACCAACGGGCGCACCCCATAGCCATCGCGCAGGGCGAACAGACCGTCCGGGGTGCCGATCGCCAGGCTGAAGGCGCCGCGGCAGCGGCCGGCGGCCTGACGGATCGCGGCGCTCCAGCCCAGACCTCCATCCACGGCCTCCTGAAGCGCGAAGGCGATCAGCTCCGAATCGGTGGTGGAGGTGAATTCACCGGCGAGATGGTCGAGGGCCTCGCGCAACTCGTTGGCGTTGACCAGATTGCCGTTGTGCGCCAGGCCGAAGGGCCCGAGGCGGGTCATCAGCACCACCGGCTGGGCGTTGCAGACCCGGCTGCTGCCGGTGGTGGAATAGCGGTTGTGACCGATCGCCAGGTCGCCTGGCATGCGCTCCAGCACGTCCTGATCGAACACCTGGCTGACCAGGCCCATGTCTTTGTGGAGCCGGATCTTGGCGCCGTTGAACACGGCGATCCCAGCCGACTCCTGCCCCCGGTGCTGCAGCGCGTAGAGGCCGAAGTAGGTGAGGTTCGCCACCGGCTGGCCAGTGGCATAGACGGCGAACACGCCGCAGGCCTCCTCCATGCGATCGGGACGCTCTGCCGCCGCTGCTGCTGCAGCGGGTTCAGCAGCCACGGCAGGAGCGGTCATGGCTTGTGCGTGTTTGGACCCGTCACCCAGAGCAGGCGAGCTGGCACCTTGGGGGCCGGACGGTGACGGGGAGGGGTGCTGCCTGGGGTGCGCGCGAACCACAGGCCTGACCACTGACCGACTGCGTTGACAGTCTGCCTCAGGCCCCGCCGGCCAAGCGGCGGGGAATCCCCTGCTCGTAAGCCAGCCCCAACACATCGAGCGGCTGCGCCAGCAACGTCGTGCCGCCCCGCTCGATGCTCAGCAGCGCCTCAGCCTGCACCCGGCCCAACCGCTGGCAGGCTGGCGGCGAGCCGGCGGCACCGCTCAGCGGCGCCTGCTCCAACAACGCCTGCCAGGCCTGGGCCTGGGCCGGCGGCACGCTCACCAGCACCCTGGCGCCGCCCTCGGCGAACAGCAGCCGGTCGGCCCGGGCCGTGCCCGCCGGCAACTCCAGCTGCGCGCCCAGCCCCGAGGCGAGACAGCATTCGGCCGCCGCCACCGCCAGGCCCCCGTCGCTGAGATCGTGGGCGGCAGTCACCACCCCCTGGGCGATCGCCTGCCGCAGCAGAGCCTGCACCGCCAGCTCCAGCGCCAGGTCGGTGCGCGGCGGCCGGCCGGTGCTGAGCCCGTGGATCCACTCCAGGTAGCCGCTGGCCGCCAGCCCGAACCGCTCGTCGGCGTCATCGTCGCCCGCCAGCGGCACACCCAGCAGCCAGATGGCATCACCGGCCGCGCGCCAGGCTTGGCCGGTGACACGGGCAAGATCGGGCACCAGACCCACCATCCCCACCACGGGGGTGGGATGGATCGGCTGCAGGCGCCCGTCGGGCAGGCGGGTCTCGTTGTAGAGGGAGACGTTGCCGCCGGTGACCGGTGTACCGAGCGCGGCGCAGGCCTCCGACAGGCCGCGGCAGGCCATCGCCAGCTGCCAGTAGCCGGTGGGGTGGTCGGGGGAAGGGAAATTGAGGTTGTCGGTCACGGCCAACGGCTCGGCCCCCACGCAGCTGAGGTTGCGGGCCGCTTCGGCCACCGCCGCCATCGCGCCCCGCTGCGGATCGAGGGCCACCCAGCGGTTGGGGCAATCCACCACCGCCGCCACGCCGCGCTGGGCCGGCAGCAACGAGCCAGGCCCCTGCTGAGGCCGGAGCCGCACCACAGCCGCGTCGGCGCCGCCGGGGGGCATCACGGTATTGCCCTGCACCTGGTGGTCGTACTGGCGGTACACCCAGCGCTTGCTCGCGATCGTGGGCGTGTCGAGCAGGGCCAGCAGCACCTGGTTCCAGCTGAGCGGTGACTGGCCCGCCGGGGTGATACCGGCGGTGTCGGCGGGCGGCAGCTGGGCCTCGCTCCACTGCCAGTGGGCCTGGATCTCGGCGGGCGGGGCAGCGAGCAGCTCGTGGTGGTTGATCGGGGTGTCGTCGGCCAGGGCATTGGCCGGTACTTCGGCGGCCACCGCGCCGTGCTGCAGCACCCGCACCACGTTCTCGGCCACCACGCGGCCCACCACCGCGGCCTGCAGGCCCCAGCGGCGGAAGCGCTCCATCAGCGGCTGCTCGCGGCCCTGACGCACCACGAACAACATGCGCTCCTGCGATTCCGACAGCAGGAACTCGTAGGCAGTCATGCCGTCTTCGCGGGCCGGCACGCGGTCGAGATCGAGCTCCACACCCACGCCCCCCTTGGCAGCCATCTCCGAGCAGCTGCAGGTGAGGCCGGCGGCGCCCATGTCCTGGGCGGCCACCACATCGCCGCTCTGGAAGGCTTCCAGGCAGGCCTCGATCAGCCCCTTCTCCAGGAAGGGATCCCCCACCTGCACCGCCGGGCGGGCATCGAGGGAGGCTTCGGTGAGCTCGGCGGAGGCAAAACTGGCCCCGCCCATGCCATCCCGGCCGGTGGTGCTGCCCACGTAGACCACCGGATTGCCCACGCCCGCCGCACCCGAACGCACAATCTCCTCGGTTTCCATCAGCCCCAGGGCCATGGCGTTGACCAGCGGGTTGCCGCTGTAGCTGGGATCGAAGGCCACCTCCCCTCCCACCGTCGGCACACCGACGCAGTTGCCGTAATGGGCGATGCCGGCCACCACGCCCTCCATCAGCCCCACATTGCGTGGATCCTCCAGCGGACCGAAGCGCAGGGCATTGAGCAGCGCGATCGGGCGCGCGCCCATGGTGAAGATGTCGCGCAGGATGCCGCCCACACCGGTGGCCGCGCCCTGGAAGGGCTCCACGGCCGAAGGGTGGTTATGGCTTTCGATCTTGAAGGCCAGATGCTGACCCTCGCCCAGGTCGACGACGCCGGCGTTCTCACCGGGCCCCACCAGGATGCGCGGCCCGGTGGTGGGGAACTGGCCGAGCAGGGGGCGGGAGTTGCGGTAACAGCAGTGCTCCGACCACATCACCCCGAACATGCCCAGCTCGGCGCGGTTCGGTGCCCGGCCCAGCCGCAGCACGATCTCGTCGTAGTCCGCCTGGCTGAGGCCCTCCTTGCGCAGAGCTTCGGCAAGCGGAAAGGAGGGGGAGGACACCAGGCGGCCGCAGGCAGGAAAGCGCAGTCTGGCCGAGCGAGCGCCCACGGCCGCCGGGGGATCGGCGGGTTCAGACCCAGGGATCCGTGTCGCTGGCGTAGCGGCTGCCCCGCCGGGACGGTCCCTCGCTGACAGGCTGGGTCCGACGGTAGCGGTCCGTGTCCGGTTCGAGCTCCGGATCGTCCTCAGGCGAGTCCCAGGCCCTGGGCCCATCGTCGCGATCCTCCAGACGATCGTCGTCGTCCCAGTCGTCCAGCGGGTCGCCGTCCGGTTGACGCCGGCCGGAATCGGCGTCCTGCCAGGGCGGACCGTCCCGCTGCGGCTCCTGCCAGGGGGGTTCCTCCAGCCAGCCTTCCAGCCGTTCCTCGAAGCGTCCGCCCACCTCCTGGAACTGATCCCTGATCCGGGTGGTCTCCTGACCCACCTGATCCCGCCAGCGGCGTGAGCGGCGCAGAAACTCCTGCCGCACACTGGCCTTGGCCAGCGGCAGGTCGTCGAGGCCGCCGAGGCCGGTGAGCACCTGGCCGGGCTGCTGATCGACGATCCGATCGGGAGTGAGGCGCCAGCGGCTGGTGCCCGGCAGGCGCGGATCGCTGCGCGACACCAGGTAGTGCAGGATGCGCCCACTGCGCAGCTCCACGGCCGCATCCGCCACCGTGCCCAGCACGGAACCCCCAGCGCCGGTCAGGGCGGCATCGAACAGCGTGGGCAGGCGTTCGAGCGTGGCCGGATCGGTGACGGCCGGTTCGCCCAGCACCAAAGCCTCCAGTTCACCGAGGCCGCGCAGCTGGTCGAGGCGCCAGACCAGCCGGCGGGTGCCGAAGGCGGAGGGCTTGCTGGCCCAGCCGAGCAGGCGGTGCACCGGCGGGTGCATCCAGCCCATCAGTCCGGGGCCGTGGTCGAGGCCCTGATCGCAGCGCACCCGCAAGCGCAGCAGGTCGGAGAGGAGCAGCTGAGCGGGAAGGCTCACGGCATCAGCTGCGGATCTGCACGGGCATCACCAGGTAGGTGAAGCTCGGATCCTTCAGCGGCGCCAGCACGGCGGGCGTGGTGGGGGCATTGCAGCGCAGCTCGACCCGGTCGGCGGTCATCGCTTTGAGGCCATCGAGCACGTAGCGCACATTGAAGGCGATCTCGATCGCGTCCCCTTTCACCAGCGCCGGCAAGGATTCCGAGCCGCTGCCCACATCCTGGGCGTCAGCACTGATGCGCAGGATGTCGGCGGATGGGTCGCTGCTCAGCTTCACCACGTTGTTGTGCTGATCGGCCACCACGGCCACCCGCTCCAGGGCGTTGACGAAGGCGCGGCGGTCGAGCTCAAGCGTGCGGCTGAAGGAGGCGGGAATCAGCTGGCCGTAGTTGGGATAGGTGCCGTCGAGGCTGCGGCTGGTGAGCACCTGATCCGCCCAGACGAACACCACCTGCCCGCGTTCGCTGAACAGGCTCACCGGCTCCTGCGACTGGCGGGAGGACAGCAGGCGCTCAAGTTCACGCAGGGAGCGGGCCGGCACCGTGACCGCAAAGCTCGGCGCCTCTTCCGCGTCCGTTGCGCCGTTACCGGGGCCCGCACCGGCAGCAGCGGCCGCCGCATTGTCGAGACGCAGCACCGAGAGGCGGTGGCCGTCGGTGGCGGCGCATTCGAGACCGTCGTGCTCCAGGCCGAGATGCACGCCGGTGAGCAACTGCTTCGCCTCATCCGGGCTGCTGGCGAACAGGGTGGCGCGCAGGCCCTTGATCAGCGCGTCCGCTTCCAGCCGGATCGGAGCGCCGGTCTGCACCAGCGGGAGGTCGGGAAAATCCTCCGCCGACAGCCCGCGCATCTGGTAGCTGCCAGAGAAACTGGTGAGCTCCACCTGCTCCTGGCCTTCGGGGCACTCCAGGGTGATCGGACTGTCGGCGGAGAGCCGGGAAACGATCTCGCCGAACAGGCGGGACGGCAGCGTGATCGCGCCGCTGGTTTCCACCGCCGCAGGCAGGCTCGTCTGGATGCCGAGATTGAGATCGAAGCCGGTGAGGCTCAACCGGCCGGTGCCGGCATCGGCGGTGAGCAGCACGTTGGCCAGCACCGGATGGGTCGGCCGGGCCGCCACCGCGCGGCTGACCAACTGAAGGCTGGCGCTCAGTTCCGCCTGGGAGCAGACCAGCTTCATCGTTTCGAGACTCCGGGTGGGATGCCCTTTTCGGGCCCCACCACGCTTCCACAAGCCGGGGCGATCCGCAACGGCGGACGACCGTCAGCGCCCTTTTCCACGCCCGTTTTCCGCGATCCTTCTACGGAAGTTCTCTCTTTCAGAAAAAGGAGAAAAGCAGCCGTAGTCGTAGGGGGTGTGGAAATCGGGGAGAAACTCAGAAAGCTAGTTGCAGCAAGGGATCTGGCTCAACAGGCATGGGGAGAACCGCTGACGGAAACCGCACGTTTTCCCCTTTTCCACGATTTCCCTGCCTGAGGAAAACCGACGCTCTGTTCGGGGCCCAGATTCAGCCGCACTTTTCCACCGCTGGCCCCCGTTTTTCCCTGGGACGGTCTGTTCACCGGCCGACATCAAAACGCCACGCTTCTGGCCGCTTCAGGGCTTTCCAGCGGCGCTGTCCGTGCCCGAACGCCAAAAACCCCCGTCCAAGAAAGGCCGTGGGCGGGGGCTCCTGGTTGATCAGACGGGCTTCAGCCCTGGTCTCAGAAGCCCATCACCTTGGCGACCACGTCCACCTCCGGCGCCAGGCCGGCATGGAAGGCGCCGTCGCTGTGATCGATCGCGGTGCCGGGATCCTTCAAGCCGTTGCCGGTGAGCACACAGACCACCGTGGCTCCTGCCGGCACCTCCGCTGCCCGCTGCAGCAGGCCGGCCACCGAAGCGGCGCTGGCGGGTTCGCAGAACACCCCTTCCTCCCGGCCCAGCAGCTTGTAGGCCTCCAGGATCTCCTGATCGGTGACCGCATGGAAGGCCCCGTTGCTCTGCTCACGCACCGCCAGGGCCTTTTCGCGGTTGGCCGGGTTGCCGATGCGGATCGCCGTGGCGATGGTGTCCGGTTGCTCCACCGTGTGGCCCAGCACCAGGGGGGCGGAGCCGCTGGCCTGGAAGCCCATCATCCGGGGCAGCCGCTGGCTGTGCCCGGCCTGCCGGTACTCCTGGAAGCCCATCCAGTAGGCGCTGATGTTGCCGGCATTGCCCATCGGGATGCACAGCCAGTCGGGGGCATCGCCAAGCGCATCGACCACCTCGAAGGCGGCCGTCTTCTGGCCCTGCAGCCGGAAGGGGTTGAGGGAATTGACCAGGGTGACGGGGTAGCTGTCGGCCACCTCGCGCACGATCGCCAGCGCCCGGTCGAAGTTGCCCTTCACCGCCAGCACCTCGGCGCCGTACATCAGCGCCTGGGCCAGCTTTCCCTGGGCCACGTAGCCATCGGGGATGAGCACGAAGGCGCGCATGCCACCGCGCTTGGCATAGGCCGCGGCCGCGGCGGAGGTGTTGCCGGTGCTCGCGCAGATCACCGCTTCAGCGCCGGCTTCGCGCGCCTTGCTCACCGCCATCGTCATCCCCCGGTCCTTGAAGCTGCCGGTGGGGTTGAGGCCGTCGTACTTGAGGAACACCTTCACGCCGCGGCCCACGCGCGCCGCAATCGCCGGCGCGGGGATCAGCGGGGTGGCGCCTTCGCGCAGCGTGATCACCGGCGTGCGATCGCTGACCGGCAGCCAGGGGCGGTAGGCCTCGATCAGCCCCGGCCAGTCCTGCAGCGTGGGCTTCGCGCCCAGGCGCCTGAGGGCAGAGAGCAGCGGCACGGGCGCGACGGAGCAGGCTGTGGCGAATCTACGCGGCGGTTAAGAAGCGCCGAGAGAGCTCACCGCCCTGAGAGCTGGCTTTGGGGCCTGGAGCGATTCAGGAGCCCTTGGCATCGGGTGCGCTGGCGGGTGGCTGGCCGGGGGCGCTGGCTGGAGGGCTGGTGGACGGGGCCGGGGGGCCGGAGGGCCGTTCATTGCCCTCCCGCAGGCCGTCAAGCGGGGATTCGGAGAAGAACCGCACCAGATCGGCGATCGAATTGGTTTTGCCCACCAGGCTGAGCAGGGCCGGGATGTTGATCGCCAGCTCGTTGGCGGGGTAGGCCCTCAGAAAGCCGGTGGGGGTGAGGGTGCCATTGCCGTTGCTGATGCCGATGATCAGGGCGGAGCGGAGCGCCGGAACGCCGGTGCCCGGTGCCCGCAACGGCGCGAAGATGCCCGCCAGGCGCTGCAGGATCGCCTCGCCGATGCGGGTGGACAGCAGACGGCTGGTAAGCACCAGCGGCAGGGTGATCTTCTGGTTCAGCAGCCGTGCCACATCTTCCGGGTTCTGGCGGCCGATCTTGAGCACGTCGGCCAGCAGGCCGCGTGCCTGGCCGGTGGCGGCCAGATGGTCGAGATCAGCGACCGGGATCGAGCGCCGGAAGGCGCCGCTGACGAAAACCAGTTGCTCGGCCGCCTGAAGACTCGGAGCGGCCGTGCTCAGCGAGAGCCCGAGCAGGACCCCCAGGACGTTGGGGCGGATGCGCAACTGAAACTCCCTGGCTGGACGCTGATCCTAGAAGCTGCCGACCGGTGCCATTCCAGCGGCTCGACGGGTTTCCGGCG
This sequence comes from Synechococcus sp. CS-1333, assembly GCF_025128015.1. Lineage (NCBI taxonomy): Bacteria > Bacillati > Cyanobacteriota > Cyanophyceae > Synechococcales > Synechococcaceae > Synechococcus > Synechococcus sp. CS-1333. Next base: position 85,241 of record NZ_JAHLYO010000009.1, on the reverse strand, counting down.
CCACCAGCACGTCTCGCAGCAGGCGCACCACCCCCCGCTCCGCCAACCCCTGGGCCAGCTGCAGCCCCATGCGGCGCAGGTCGGGTTCCGCCAGCAACCGTGGCAGCCGGCGCAGCAGCAGACGGGGTTCGAAGCCCGGCACATCGCGCAGCACCACCAGGAGTTGCTGCACGGGTTCAAGATCCAGCAACTGGGCGTCGATCGCACTCATCCGCTCCATGCCCCGCAGGCCCGGTGGCTGGAGCCGTGTCGGCAGCCGCCTCCCCATCGCCTGCACGGCCCGCCAGCCGAGCGCATCGAGCCGGTCGACCATCGCATCGACCAGCTGCTGGCGCAGCATGCCTCCCTTGGGCGAGAAGAGGAAATCGAGCACCTGATCCAGCAGACCCTCCACATCCAGCTGGTCTTGAAGGGAAGCGCTGCTGATCAGATTTTCCAGCCGCTGCCAGCGGAACTCATCACCATCAAAGAGCATCTCGCGCAGGCTGCGGCGCAGATCCGGATCCGGATCCTCCATCAGCCGGCGGGCGAAGTAAGGGTAGGCCGCACCGAGAATCTTGAACTCCGGATCCACACTCAGGGCAATGCCTTCAAGCGTGACCAGCGAGCGGATGATCAGGGCGTAGTAAGGCGGCACCTGAAAGGGGAAGCGGTACATCACACCGGAGAGATCGTCGGTGACCGCCTTGAAATCCATCCGGCTCACTCCCATCTCCAGGGCCTGGCCGAACACCGATTCGAACGCCGGCACAATCGGCTCCAGATTCACCTCTTCGCCCAGAAAACCGAGCTGCACGAAATCGGTGGAGAGGGCTGAGAAGTTGCGGTTCACCAGGTGCACCACCGCCTGGATCAGCCCGGTGCGCGATTCGCGGCTCACCTCGCTCATCATGCCGAAATCCAGGTAAGCCAGGCGGCCATCCGGTAGGGCCAGCAGATTGCCGGGGTGGGGATCGGCGTGGAAAAAGCCGTGCTCCAGCAGTTGCTGCAGGCTGCAGTTCACGCCGATCTGCACCATGTGGTCGGGGTCGATGCCGAGCGAGCGCACCGCCTCCAGATTGGTGAGTTTCACCCCATCGATCCACTCCATTGTGAGCACGCGGCGGCTGGTGGCCTCGTGATAGATGGCCGGTACGGCGATGTTCGGGTTGTGCTGGTGGAGCCTGGCAAAGGTTTCGGCGTTCCTGGCTTCGTTGAGATAATCCATCTCCTCGAATACCCGCTTACCCAGTTCATCGATCAGGGCCACCAGATCGCTGCGCACCAGGCCTACATTCCGGTTGATCCAGGCGGCGATGTTGCGCACGATGTAGAGATCGAGCGTGATCTGCTCGCGCAGACCAGGGCGCTGCACCTTCACCGCCACCGCCTGGCCGTCCTTGAGCGTGCCCCTATGCACCTGGCCGAGTGAAGCGGCGGAGATCGGCTCGCGATCGAGCTGGGCGTAGATCTCGGAGACGGGCGCACCCAGATCTTCTTCGATGCAGGCCATGGCCAGTGCACCGTTGAAACCGGGCAATTGATCCTGCAGCTGGGCCAGCTCCTCCAGCAGCACCGGCGGCACGATGTCGGGCCGGGTGGAGAGGGCCTGGCCGGCCTTGATGAAGGCGGGACCGAGCGCCACCAGCAGCTGGGCGCATTCGCGCGCCCGCTCCCGGGCCCGGTCGGGGTTGCTGAGCAGGCCGGTGAAGCGATCGACGGCCACACCCACCAGGAACAGACTGATGGGCATCAGGGTCTGCCAGAGCCGCAGCAGCAGACGCCGGGGGTGACCGGCGTAGAGGCGGGTGATCGCCGCCGGGTCGTAGCTGAGCAGGCCGGCGGCTTCGATGAAGTCGCTGAGCTCCGCAGGGGTGCTCACATGGTCGGAGCGAACCATCACGGGGCAGATCGATCAACCCCTTCTAAACGAATCTCAGCGTCGCTACGGTCGGGCAGACGGCTGAGGCACCGGGTGCTCACGGGACTGCGCCTCGAGAACATCGCGCTGGTGGAGAGCCTGGAGCTGGAGTTCTCCACGGGCTTCACCGTGCTCACCGGTGAAACCGGTGCCGGCAAGTCATTGCTGCTCGATGCCCTCGATGCCCTGCTGGGCGGCGGCTCCGGCGTGCGCCTGCTGCGCAAGGGCACCGAGCGGAGCCTGATCGAAGCCCAGTTCACCACCACCGCGCCGGTGCAGGCCTGGCTGCAGCAGCAGCAGCTGGATCAGCAGCTTGCCGGTCCCGAATCCGATGGCCTCGATCAGAACGGAGACGAGCCTGCCGACCCACCGGTGGACCTGGTGCTCAGCCGCGAATGGCGCAGCAACGTCGAGCGCATCCAGAGCCGCAGTCGCATCAACGGCGTGGTGGTGAACCGCCAGCAGCTGCTGGAGTTGCGGCCCTTGCTGCTGGACCTCACCGTGCAGGGTCAGACCCAGGAACTGGCCCGTCCCGGCCAGCAGCGTCAGTGGCTGGACCGCTGCGGTGGTGACGCGCTGGCCACCTGTCTGGGGCCGGTGCGGCAGGCGGTGCGCAGCTGGCGCCAGGCGGCCGCTCGGCTGGAGCAGGCGCGGGCGGACCGCGACCGGCTGGAGCGGGAACGGCAGGAGGCCTGCCAGCAGCTCGAGGCGCTGGAGGCTGCCGCCCTCGACGACCCCAACGAACGCCTGCGGCTGCAGCAGGACCAGGACCGCCTCGCCCATGCGGTGCGGCTGCAGGAAGGGGTGATGCTGCTGCTGGGACGGCTGGTGGAAGGGGCCGAAGAGGCCCCGGCAGCGCTCGATCATCTGGCCGCCTGCGAACAGGTGCTGCAACAGCTGGCCGGCTTCGACGCCAGCCTCGGGCCCCTGGTGGAGCGCTGTGGCGAAGCGCTGCAGGACGTGCAGGACCTGGCCCGCGACCTGGAGCGCTATGGCGGTGCCCTCGACAGCGATCCCTCCAGCCTGGAAGCGGTGCAGGAGCGGCTGGCCCTGCTCAAGGGATTGGAGCGCCGCCACGGCCGCGATCTGGCGGGGCTGATCGAGCAACGCGACCAGCTACGCATGCGCCTCAGCGGTGGGGCTGCCGCCGCCCTCGAAGCTCTTGAGGCCGATGAGCAGCAGGCCCGCCTGCTGCGGGATCAGGCCTGCAGCCTGCTCAGCGCCCAGCGGCAGCGGGCGGCGCGGCAGCTGGAGGAGCAGCTGACGGCCTCGCTGCGGCCGATGGGCCTGGCCGATGTGCGCTTTTCGGTGGCGATCGAGCCGACGCCCCCGGCGGAGGAGGGGGCCGATGCGGTCACCTTTCTGTTCTCCGCCAACCCTGGCCAGCCGCTGGCTCCCCTGCGGGAAGTGGCCTCCGGTGGCGAGATGAGCCGCTTCCTGCTGGCGCTGAAAACCTGCCTGGCGGCGGCGGATCCGGGTGTCACCCTGCTGTTCGATGAAATCGACAGCGGCGTGAGCGGCCGCGTGAGTGGCGCCATCGCCGCGCTGCTGCGCCAGCTGGCTGCCCAGCGCCAGGTGTTCTGTGTGACCCATCAGCCGCTGGTGGCCGCCGCTGCCGATCACCATTTCCAGGTGAGCAAGGCGGTGGAGGCGGGCCGCACCCTCACCCGGGTGCGCCCGCTGCGGGACACCCAGGCACGTCAGCAGGAGCTGGCGGAACTGGCAGGGGGCGACTTCGGTGAGGCCCATCGCTACGCGGCCGGGCTGCTGGAGCGAAGCTGAGCGGAGCGCCGTTTCCGTTGCCGTCGAGGGGCGGCACCCTGCCCATCAGGAGACACCCGTAGACTCAGACGCTCTAGACGAGGCCGGATGCCCCGCGCGAGCATCGTTTCTGGGCCCAAGGGCACATCGTCTGAGCCTGACGCCACGTCGACCACAGCCAGCACCACGGTCCCGGCCCTTGACAAGGAAGAGGCGGCGAAGCTGCGCTCCCTCAACGGCGGCGCCCTCGAGGACGTGATCCGTGTGCGTGGCGCCCGCCAGCACAACCTCAAGGACGTGGATCTCACCATCCCGCGCAACCGGCTGGTGGTGTTCACCGGTGTGAGCGGCAGCGGCAAGAGCTCGCTGGCCTTCGACACGATCTTCGCCGAAGGGCAGCGCCGCTACGTCGAGAGCCTTTCCGCCTACGCGCGCCAGTTCCTCGGTCAGGTGGACAAGCCCGATGTGGATGCGATCGAGGGGCTTTCCCCGGCGATCTCGATCGACCAGAAGTCCACCAGCCACAACCCTCGCTCCACCGTCGGCACGGTCACGGAGATTCAGGACTATCTCCGCCTGCTGTTCGGGCGCGCCGGCGAACCCCACTGCCCTCAGTGCGACCGCTCGATCCGGCCCGAGAGCATCGACGAGATGGTCGACCGGATCTCCTCCCTGCCGGAGGGCACCCGCTACCAGCTGCTGGCGCCGGTGGTGCGGGGCAAGAAGGGCACCCACACCAAGCTGCTCAGCGGCCTGGTGGCCGAAGGATTCGCCCGTGTGCGCATCAACGGCGAGGTGCGCGAACTCTCCGACAACATCGAGCTCGACAAGAACCACGCTCACAACATCGAGGTGGTCGTCGACCGGCTGGTGGCGCGAGAGGGCATCAACGAACGGCTCACCGACTCCCTGCGCACCTGCCTCAAGCGCGGCGACGGCCTTGCGCTGGTGGAGGTGGTCCCCAAGACCGGCGAGCAGCTGCCGGAAGGGGTGGAGCGTGAGCGGCTCTATTCCGAGAACTTCGCCTGCCCCGTGCACGGCGCCGTGATCGAAGAGCTGTCCCCCCGGCTGTTCTCGTTCAACAGCCCCTACGGCGCCTGCCCCGATTGCCATGGCCTCGGCCATCTGCGCAAGTTCACCGAGGAACGGGTGGTGCCCGATCCCGCCCTGCCGGTGTATGCGGCGGTGGCGCCTTGGAGTGAAAAGGACAACAGCTACTACTTTTCCTTGCTGTTCAGCGTGGGGGAAGCCTTCGGTTTCGAGATCAAGCAGCCCTGGAACCAGCTCACCAAAGACCAGCAGCAACTGCTGCTGCACGGCAGCCCTGAGCCGATCGCCATCAAGACCGACAGCCGGTACACCAAGAGCCAGGGCTACCTGCGCCCGTTCGAAGGCATCCTGCCGATCCTGGAGCGGCAGCTGCGCGACGCCAGCGGCGAGGCGATCCGCCAGAAGCTGGAGAAGTACCTGGATCTGGTGCCCTGCGGCACCTGCCATGGCCTGCGGCTGCGTCCTGAGGCGCTGGCGGTGAAGGTGGGGCCGTATGCGATCACCGATCTCACCAATGTGAGCGTCGCCGACACGCTGCAGCGGATCGAGTCATTGATGGGGGTCGGGGAGGCGGAAGGGGCGGACCCCCTGCTCAATCCCCGCCAGATCCAGATCGGCGATCTGGTGCTGCGTGAGATCCGCATGCGCCTGCGCTTCCTGCTGGATGTGGGCCTCGATTACCTCAGCCTCGACCGCCCGGCCATGACCCTCTCCGGCGGAGAGGCCCAGCGCATCCGCCTCGCCACCCAGATCGGCGCCGGGCTCACCGGCGTGCTCTACGTGCTGGATGAACCCAGCATTGGCCTGCACCAGCGCGACAACGACCGCCTGCTCAACACCCTCTTCCGGCTCCGCGACCTGGGCAACACCTTGATCGTGGTGGAACACGACGAGGACACGATCCGCGCTGCCGACCACCTGGTGGACATCGGCCCGGGCGCGGGCGTGCACGGCGGCCGGATCGTGGCCGAGGGCACGCTCGAGAACCTGCTGGCGGAGGAGGACTCACTCACGGGGGCCTACCTGAGCGGGCGGCGCTCGATTCCGACCCCGCCCGAGCGGCGCACCAGCAGCAGCCGCAAGCTCTCACTGCTCAATTGCTCCCGCAACAACCTGCAGGGGCTCGATGTCGACATTCCGCTCGGCCGCCTGGTGGCGATCACCGGGGTGAGCGGCAGCGGCAAGAGCACCTTGATCAACGAACTGCTCCACCCGGCGCTCGAGCACAAGCTGGGCCTGAAGGTGCCGTTCCCGTCCGGTCTCGATGAATTGCGGGGCATTCAATCGGTCGACAAGGTGATCGTGATCGACCAGAGCCCGATCGGCCGCACCCCCCGCTCCAACCCCGCCACCTACACGGGCGCCTTCGATCCGATCCGCCAGGTGTTTGCCGCCACGGTGGAGGCCAAGGCCCGCGGCTATCAGGTGGGCCAGTTCAGCTTCAACGTGAAAGGTGGACGCTGCGAGGCCTGCAGTGGCCAGGGCGTGAATGTGATCGAGATGAATTTCCTGCCCGATGTGTATGTGCAGTGCGATGTCTGCAAGGGGGCGCGCTACAACCGTGAAACGCTTCAGGTGGCCTACAAAGGCCACACGATTGCAGATGTGCTGCAGATGACGGTGGAACAGGCAGCCGACGTGTTCAGCGCCATTCCCCAGGCGGCCGACCGGCTGCGCACCCTGGTGGATGTGGGGCTGGGCTACATCAAGCTGGGCCAACCCGCTCCCACGCTCTCCGGCGGTGAAGCCCAGCGGGTGAAGCTGGCCACCGAACTCTCCAAGCGGGCCACCGGCAAAACCCTCTATCTGATCGATGAACCCACCACCGGCCTGAGCTTCTACGACGTCCACAAGCTGATGGATGTGATGCAGCGCCTTGTGGACAAGGGCAACTCGATCGTGGTGATCGAACACAACCTCGATGTGATCCGTTGTGCCGACTGGTTGGTGGATCTGGGCCCCGAAGGCGGCAACAAGGGGGGCCAGATCGTGGTGGCCGGCACGCCGGAGCAGGTGGCCGAGCATCCCACCAGCCATACGGGCCGCTACCTCCAGCAGGTGCTGGCTCAGCATCCACCGGTGGCCCTTTCGGCCTGAAGCCATCACCACCAACCGACCAACGGCCAGCGGGAGGGGATCATGGAGGCATCACCGCTCCAACGTCGTGGCCCAGCGTCGATTCAAGCCGGCGGCAACCGCCCTGCTGACCGTTGCCGGGCTAGTGGGGGGCCTCGCCTTGGCGCCCTCCCGTGCCCAGGCGCTGGAGCGGGTGCAGATGCGGCTGCCGCTGCTGGATACCGACTTCACAGTGAAGCTGAGCGAGCTCAGCAGCCCTGCCAGCCTGTTGGCCGGCAACAGCGACCTGGCCGAGCTGGACCGCGCCACCGATGGAGCGGTGGGCCGCAAGTTCGTGGACCTGTTCAATGCCCCGCTGCCGCTGCAGGTGACGGCCGTGGTCGACACCTCCGCGACCTCGCCCCTGCTCAATCAGGCCCTGCTGCTGGTGTCGGCGCTCGGCGGCATCGACGGCCTGCCGGAGCCGTTCACCGGGGAGGATCTTTCCAGGGTGCTGGACCAGGCGGCGGCCAAGGGTCCGCTCACCATGCTCACTGTGCTGCGGGCCCTGCCCGGAAAAACGGCCACGATCGATCTGGGCCGCGCCCTGTTCGCCGTGCAGCGGCTGGCGCGGCAGCAGCAGCCGGCCGATACCCTGCTGGCCGCGCAGCCGGCGGCGGCGGAAGATCCGGCCCTGCGCTCAGCGGGTCCACTGGCCACGCAACGCGCTGAACTCACGATTCCCGTGGCCTACCGGCCCCAGCCGTTGTCCGTGGTGGTGGTCCGCCCGACCACAGGCGCCAACAACCGCCTGGTGGTGATCTCCCACGGTCTGTGGGACAGCCCGGAAAGCTTTGAGGGCTGGGGGCGCCATCTCGCCAGCCACGGCTACACCGTGCTCCTGCCCCGCCACCCCGGCAGCGACCGGCAGCAGCAGAGCGCCATGCTCTCCGGCAAGGTGCCGCCGCCGGGCCCGGAGGAGCTGCGGATGCGGCCCCTGGATGTGAGCGCCGTGATCGATGCCGTCGCTGCCGGTGGCCTGGGCCTGCCGCCCGGCATCCGCACCGACTCCGTGGTGGCCATGGGCCAGTCGTGGGGCGCCACAACCGTGCTGCAGCTGGCCGGTGCCAAGCCCAGCGACACCCGCCTGACCGAGTTCTGCAACGACCCCTTCGATCCTTCCAGAAATCTCAGCTGGATCCTGCAGTGCAGCTTCCTCACCTCTGCCAATACCGCCGCGCTGGCGGATCCCCGCATCAAGGCGGTGGTCGCGGTCAGTCCGCCCATGTCGCTGCTGTTCGCCTCCGGTGCGGCCCAGTCCATCTCCAGCCGCGTGCTGCTGGTGAGCGGCAGCCGTGACTGGGTGGTGCCCGCCGGGCCTGAGGCGATCACGCCGATGACCCTGGAGGCGCGCAATGCCGGCGGTGGGCACAGCCTCGTGCTGGCCAAAGGCGGCGATCACTTCAATCTCGGTTCCACCTACGAGGTGGGTGGTGGGGCGCTGCGCGGCTTGCTCCTGGCCTGGACCAACGCCGCCTATGCGGCCGGGCCTGCGGTCGCCCCGCGCTCGGGTGCCCCGCAACTGCTACCAGCCAATGGCTGGGGCGACAGCGCTATTCCCTTGGTGGACGTGACCGGCGCCCTGCGTGGTCGCACCCCCTGAAGCTGAACCAGAGCGGGCTGGTGGCCGGTCCGCTCAGAAGGCCGGCAGTTCTTCGCTGTCGCTGCTGGCGGGGTGGTTGGTGTTGGTGTCCGGCATCCAGTAACTCAGGTCGTCCTGCCAGAAGAGCCGCCCCGGCAGGCGGTTGGTGCTGAGCTTGGTGGAGCCCATGGTGGAGAGCAGGGCGCCCAGCTCCATCGGCGTGAGATCGGTTTTTACGTTCTCGCCGGCCAGCTTGATCAGCGCCGGATACTGGGCCACCGTGCCGGGCTGGGCCAGCTTGCGGAACACTTCCCGCAGCACCATCTGCTGACGCTCCATGCGGCCGAGATCGCCCAGTTCATCGTTGCGGTAGCGCAGGAAGCCTTCAAGGGCTTCGCCCTTGAGCAGCTGCACGCCCGGGTAGAGGTCAATGTAAAGGTCCTGGCGGCTGTCGGTGTAGTACATCCGCTTGGGCACATCCACCTCCACACCGCCCAGGGCATCGGCCAGCTTCTGCACGGCATTGAGGTTGACCAGCACGTAGCGGTCCACCGGAGTGCCCAGCAAGCTGGTGAGCTGTGCCTTCACTTCCTCCACACCACCCATGGCATAGAGGGCATTGGCCTTCAGCACGCCGTGCTGGTCGGATTCGATAAAGGTGTCCCGCGGCACCTGGGTCAGCCGGGTGATGCCGTCCTGCACCTCCACGGTGAACATCACATCGGTATTGGCGGCCACGTGATCGGTGCCCAGCACCACGATGCGGTGCTGGTCGAGGCCGAGGGGCGCCACCAGGCTGCTGACCGAGGGGGCCGCTTTCATCAGCCCGGCCATCAAGGCGCCCAGCAGCTGGGGAAGGGGCCCGGTGACGAGCAGGCTCAGGCCCACTCCACAGGCCAGACCCAGCAGCGCAGAGGGGCGATGCAGACGGCGACGGGGGCTCTTGCCACCATTGCCCCGGCGCGGTGCACCTTCCGCCGGCGCGCCTTCCTGAAGGCCAGCGGCAGGGTCAGCCGTCGACCCAAGGTCTTGGACCCGGGCCGTGACGGAGAGAGGGCTACGACGCGACTGGGCCTTGGGCATTGAGGTTTCCGATGGCCGCACCATAAAACCCATTCCCCTGGCTGGCCAGGTCAGGGACCTGCCACCACCTCCACCCGGGCGGCGGCGCGATCGGCCCGCTCCCGTGCCTCAGCCAGATCGGTGCCGCGCGCCAGGGCCACACCCATGCGCCGGTGGGGCCGTGCTTCCGGCTTGCCGAACAGCAGCACGGTGGTGTCGGGTTCGGCCAGGGCTGCCGCCACGCCGGTGTAGGCCACGCTGCTGAGCTGCTCGCCGGCCAGGATCACCCGGCTGGCGGCGGGACCGGTGGATTGGATGGCGGGGATCGGCAGCCCCAGCACGGCGCGCAGGTGCAGTTCGAACTCGCTGAGGTTCTGGCCGGCCAGCGTCACCAGGCCCGTGTCGTGCGGCCGGGGCGAGAGTTCCGAGAACACAACCGCACCGGGGTCCGTGGAGCCGGCAGCACCGGTGAGGAAGAACTCCACGCCGAACAGTCCAGCACCGCCAAGGTGATCGGTGACCTTCAAGGCCATTGCCTGGGCTGCCTCCAGCTGAGCCGGTGCGAGGCAGGCGGGCTGCCAGCTGCATTGGTAGTCGCCCCGTTCCTGCACGTGGCCGATCGGCGGGCAGAACAGCGTGGGGCCGTTCCACTGCCGCACTGTGAGCAGGGTGATCTCCTGCTCGAACTGCAGGAACTCCTCCACGATCACCCGCGCACCGGCCCCGCGCGCGCCCGCCAGCGCCGCCTCCCAGGCCGCCGCGATGCCTTCGGGGCCCTGTACCACGCTCTGCCCCTTGCCCGAGGAGCTCATCACCGGCTTCACCACCACGGGCCAACCGAGCGGCGCGGCGGCGGCGGCCAGTTCCTCGGCGCTGCTGGCATAGGCGAAGCGGGCGGTGCGCAGGCCCAGGGTGCCGGCGGCCAGATCCCGGATGCGATCACGGTTCATGGTCACGGCTGTGGCCTGCGCCGTGGGAATCACGGTGACGCCTTCCGCCTCCAGTTCAGCCAGGGCATCCACGGCCAGGGCCTCGATCTCCGGGATCACCAGATCCGGCCGGTGGCGCCGCACCACGGCCAGCAGCGCCGCCGCATCGGTCATCGGGATCACCTCCGCCGCATCGGCCACCTGCATGGCGGGCGCACCGGCGTAGCGGTCGACGGCGATCACGCGGCAACCGAGGCGCTGGGCGGAGATGGCCACTTCTTTGCCCAGCTCGCCGCTGCCCAGCAGCATCAGGGTGCGAGGGAAGGTGGGCGCCGTCATCACGGGGGGGCAGGTGCCCTTGATCCTGCTCCCCCGCTTGGCCCTGCTAGAAGAGCAGCGTGTCGGCCCCGCCTGCCTTGATCGTTTCGCCCGCCGTTCTGGCCTTCGCGTCCACCGGTGACGGCGTCGATGGGCTGCCGTTCGGATGGACGATCGACGGCCTGCAGAATGGTGTGCTGATCTATCTCGGCCTCTCTTCGCTGGCGTTCGTGATCGTGTGGCTGGTGGGCTTCCTGCGTCGCTCCTGAGCGCCGCGACCTCCCCGCCGCGACCCACTGCTTCAGCCAGCAGGCCCCCAACAGAACGTCCCGATCAAAACGCCGATCAGCCCGGCCTGGTCAGGAATCGGCGATCAGGTCGAGCTGGCGCACCGGCGGCTCCTCGCTCACGAAGCCATAGGCCTCGAACACCTGTGCATCGGCGTGGGTGATGTGCTGGCCGTCGCTGTGGCGCTCCAGTTGGAAGCCCTCCTGCGCCATGCGCCGCATCAGGCCGGCGGCCTCCTCAAAGCGGGCTGCCATCGCCTCGAGGCTGGCGCAATCGGCCGTCAGGCCCGTTTCCTTCCAGGTGAAGTAAGCCAAGGCGACGCTCGCAGTGCGGGGAATGGACGCGGGGGTGGGAGCCACCCTCTCGATTCTGCTCAGCTCCGCCTCAATTCTGCTCAGCTCTGCCCTGCGCCGCAGCGCTCGAGGCTCAGGGCAGCAGCAGCAGGCCGAGCAGCACCAAGGCCACGCTCGCGAGCCAGAACCCCACCACGACCCGCTGTTCCGGGTTGCCCGCCAGCTCGAAATGGTGGTGCAGCGGCGCCATGCGGAACAGCCGCCTGCCCTGCCCATCGGGGCCCTTGGTGGCTTTGAACACCCACACCTGCAGGATCACCGACAGGGACTCGGCCACGAACACCCCGCCCATCACAAGCAGGGGCCAGAGGCTGTTGGTGAGCAGGGCCACCGCCGTGAGCGCCGCCCCCATTGCCAGCGAGCCGGTGTCGCCCATGAACACCCGGGCGGGGTGGCGGTTGTGGCCCAGGAAGCCCAGCCAGGCGCCCGCCATCGCCGCGCAGAAGCCGGCCATGGCGGGGTCGCCGCTGTGGCCACGCAGCATCAGCTCCAGGGCGAAGCCGGTGAACACCACGGCGCCGCAGCCTGCCGCCAGGCCGTCGAGGCCATCGGTGAGGTTGGTGGCGTTGCTTTCGGCCAGGAACACGAACAGACCCAGCGGCAGCAGCAGCAGGCCCAGCGGCAGCACCCAGCCGAACGGCAGGCCCACATCGCCGCCGAACCAGCCACGCCAGCTGCCCCAGGCCAGGAACAGCAGCGCCGCCAGCGCCTGCAGCACCAGCTTCCCCTTCGGGGTCAGGCCGGTGTTGGTGCGGCGGGTGAGGCTGCGCCAGTCGTCGAAGCCGCCGATCGCCAGGAAGGCGAGGGTGATGGCGGCCACCGCCAGCAGTCGCTCATCGGTCGGAGCGATCAGCCCGCCCACGATCACCCCCACCGGCACCACCAGCAGACCGCCCATCGTGGGGGTGCCGGCCTTGCTGAGGTGGCCCTGGGGGCCGTCTTCCCGGATCACCTGGCCCACTTTCAGGGCCCGCAACCGCGGCACCCCCCACACACACAGCGTCCAGCTCACCAGCGCCGCCAGCAGCAGCGGCAGCGTGAGCTGGGACACCCGGAACCAGAGATCGCAGCCCAAGGCCGCCGCCACGAGCAGCAGGGTGAGGGCGCTGGCGGGTGAACGCAGCCGGCCGGGAGCGGTGAGCGGGGAGGTGGAGGCCAAGGATCAGGGGCGATGGCGGCCGTTCAGGCCCGTTCCTCGTAACCGGACGGATGGGAGGGGAAGGGTCAGTCTTCCCAGCTTTCGTCGCTTGCTTCGTCGGCGGGGCTGTAATCCTCTTTCTCGCCCATCAGGGCGGAGAGCTCCTCCTCTTCCACCGTGCTCACGTCAGGAGCGGCGGTTTCCTCATCCACCACCAGCCGGCCGCTGGTTTCCAGCCAGCTCAGCAGGTCCGGTTCGTCCCGCAGGGGGAGCACCGGTGCCGGCTCTTCCCGCCCGTAGCGGGTGAGGGAGGGATTGACGCTGTCGAGGGTGCTCATGAATGCAGATCAGCGGGGATGTTCAGGCTGGGAAAGCCAACGCTGCGCCCGGTTCGCCGATCCACCACCATAGATCAGGCCTCTGCCCCGTTTTCTTGTCGGCATCCAAGGCGGTCGGGATTCTGCGGGTATGGGCCGTTGCCCTGCTGCTCAGTGGCCTGCTGGTGGCCGCCGGCCGCCGCTGGCCGGTGGCGCTCACGCCCACGCCGGCGATCGTCTGGGCTCTGCTGCTGCTGCCCCCGCTGCTGATGGGGTTCTGGATCGCCCGCCGCTGGGGGAGAATCCAGCAACCGGATCCGAGCGAGGCACTGAGCGAATGACACAGGAGGAACGGACGTCCCGGGCGAAACGGGTGGTGCTCGCCTACTCCGGCGGGGTCGATACGAGCGTATGCATTCCTTATCTCCTGAACGAATTCGGAGTGGAGGAGGTGATCACCTTCGCGGCCGATCTCGGCCAGGGCGATGAGCTCGAGCCGATCCGCCGCAAGGCGCTCGACTCCGGCGCCAGCCAGTCGATCGTGGGTGATCTGATCGAGCCGTTCATCACCGACTTTGCCTTTCCCGCCATCCGCGCCAACGCCCTCTACGAAGGCCGCTATCCCCTCTCCACCGCCCTGGCCCGCCCGCTGATCGCCCGTCGCCTGGTGGAGGTGGCCCGTGAGGTGGGCGCCGATGCCGTGGCCCATGGCTGCACTGGCAAGGGCAACGACCAGGTGCGTTTCGATGTGGCGATCGGGGCCCTGGCGCCCGAGCTCAAGGTGCTCGCTCCGGCGCGCGAGTGGGGCATGAGCCGGGAAGAAACGATCGCCTATGGGGAGCGTTGCGGCATCCCGGTGCCGGTGAGCAAGGCCTCACCTTTTTCGATCGACCTGAACCTGCTGGGCCGCAGCATCGAGGCCGGCCCGCTGGAGGATCCCTGGGTCGAGCCGCCCGAAGAGATTTACGCCATGACCTGCTCCGTGAGCGCAGCGCCGGAGCAGCCCGAGGTGGTGGAGATCAGCTTCGAGCAGGGCAATCCGGTGGCGATCAACGGCCAACGGCTCGATCCGGTGGCGCTGGTGCGCCGCGCCAACGCCCTTGCCGGCAGCCATGGCTTCGGCCGTCTCGACATGATCGAGAACCGGGTGGTGGGGATCAAGTCGCGGGAGATCTATGAAACCCCCGGCCTGCTGCTGCTGATCAAGGCCCACCAGGAACTCGAAAGCCTCACCCTGGCCGCCGATGTGCTGCGCTACAAGCGCCAGATCGAAACCAGCTGGTCTGATCTTGTGTACCAGGGCCTCTGGTTCGGCCCGCTCAAGGAGGCGCTCGACGGCTTCCTCGACCGCACCCAGCTGACCGTCAGCGGCATGGTGCGGATCCGGCTCCACAAGGGGAATGCCACCGTGATCGGCCGCTCCTCCAGCGAAAGCCTCTACATGCCCGACATGGCCACCTACGGTGCCGACGATCGCTTCGATCACCGGGCGGCTGAGGGGTTCATCTACATGTGGGGCCTGCCCACGCGCCTGTGGGCCGCCGCGCGGCGGCGTTAGTTCAGGGGCTGGGAGTCGCGATGGCCGGAGAAGTGGTGGGAGTTCCTTCGGCTTCAGGCCCGGAGCCACGGCCGCTGGCTCCAGGCTGGATGGTGACCCAGGCGACGTCGCTGATGCGCCCCAGCAGGCGGGCTGGGCCATCAGCGCGTCGAATCGTGAGCAGGTCGGGACGGCCGGCGAACACCTGCAGCCCCTCACTGAGCGCAAATCGCTTCTCCCCTTTCAGCAAGCCCGCGAATAGGTAGGTACCGGCGCCGTTGCGCACCTCCACCCAGTTGTCCTCGTTGCTGCGCAGGGCCACTTCGTTGGGCCCGACAGCGTCGGGATTGGGGGTGGCGGCACTGGTGCCATTGCCGCTCTTGGCCTGCCCTTGCGCTTCCGCTATTGACGCAGTGGTTTTCACCGAGGGAGCGGAAGCGGGGGATTGCCGCAGTTGATGCCATCCGAGGGTGCCTCCGAGGGAGAGCAGGCCCACCGCTCCGGCGATCAGCAGCAGTTGGTGCCGGGTTTGCGGCAGACGGGGTGCGGCGCTCAGGGAGCTCTTCAACCAGTGCAGCGGCTGCAGCGGCGTGCGCGGCTGGGTGGGCCGCTCCCTGGACGGTGGTGTGGGTGGTGGTGGCGGACCCGGTGCGGCGGCAGGCGCGGGAGCGGGCATCAAGATGCGTTGCTGGGGGTTGAGGCCAGGCAGCGCGTGCTGGAGCGTTAGCCGCAACGACTGGTTCTCCTCCGTGAGCAACCTCTGGCGCTCCAGGATCGGCTCGCAGCGTTCCTTGAACTTGCGCTCAAAGATCTCAGGCAACTCGGAAACCAGAGATTCCAGTTCCGCTTGGTGACGGCGCGCCTGCTCCAGCTCCTGCTGGGTACGGCTCAGACGCAGGTGGGCCGACTGGAGCTGCATCTGGCTGGACTGCAACTCAAGCCGCGTGGCTTGAAGATCAACCTCAAGGGTTTCCGGATCGCTGCCATTGGCCTGAGAGGCAGTCGGGTCGTCAGACCCGAACCGGTCGGAGGGGACGTGTTCGGGCAACGTCCAGAACGGGGGACAAGATGGGTATCAGGCTATCCGGGACCGCCGCGACTGCAGCAGTCGTTGCGACCCCGGTGTTGTGTCCCCGGATCTGGAGCAGCCGGTGAAGGCCCAGGATCAGGAGGCGACAGCGATGGCAGCCTCGGCTTCGGCGGGCGCCGCTGCGCCACCGGCGCGGGGGGCTGGCATCGGGCCGTCCTGTTTGACGGTGAGGTAACGGATCACGTCTTCGCTGAGACGCATCGCCCGCTCCAGCAGGGCCACCTGCTGGCCATCGCCGTTGTGGTTGAGCTGCACGTAGATCCCTTCGCGATGCTTGGCGATCGTGTAGGCCAGACGCCGCTTGCCGCGCATCTGGGTGTCAAGCACTTCGGCGCCTGCTTCGGTGACGATGTCACGGTATTTGTTGACATGCGTCTCCACCTCTTCCTCCGGGATGTCCGGACGAAGGATGTACATCGTTTCGTAGTAAGGCTTCTGCGACATGGCGGGAGTGAAAGCTCCGTGACGGGCTCGGATGAGGCCGGCAGCCTGTTGGCGACCAGCGACGGACTCACCAGCCTACCCGCCGGGCTGACCGGGGCTTCAGCGGCGGGTCAGTAGAGCTGGATGCGCACCGCCTCGGACACGGTGGGGATGTCGGGTTCCTTGCCGCGGACGCACTGGATCACGGAGAACAGCACCAGCAGCAGCGTGCCGAGGAAGACCGTGTTGCTGAGGGTGCGCACGGCGAAGCTGCCCGCCAGGGGGCTCAGCAGGATCTGGAAGGTGAGCGAGACCAGGATCAGCACGATGTCGATCAGGATCGCCTGCAGCACGTTGAAGCGGATGAAGTAGGGAACCCGCGGGTTGCGCACCACCGCCAGAAACAGCACCAGGAAGATCACGAACCCGCCGAAGGGAACGAGTTGCTGGAGGGTGGCCAGCGGCAGCGCCGGAACGGCCAGCCACTGCAGCAGTGGAAAGAGGCCGAACAGGTCCCTGCCGAAGGGAAGGGCGTCGCTCCAGGGCAGCAGGTAAGCCAGAACGGCCAGAAAACGTTGCCAGATGGGGATGTCCATCAGCCGGGGCCGTGTCAGCCCACGGTAGGTGCCGCCAGCCACGCTGTGGCCGCCTCGCGCATGGCGTCAACGGGCACCGGCAGCGCCTGGCCGGCCGCCTGGAGCCAGAGCTGCAGGGCGGCAGCCCCCTGCTGCACGAGCATCTCCAGGCCGTCCTGGGTGTGGCAGCCCCGGGCGGCGGCGTCCTGCAGCAGCGGGGTGGGGCGAGGTGTGTAGATGAGGTCGTAGACGAGCGTGCCGGGGCGCAGTGCCTCCAGCTCGGCTGCCGTCAGGGGGGAACGGGCGGCGGCCATGGCTGCCGAAGCACTGGCGGGCGCGCCCATGCCCACCGGCGTGCTGTTCACCACCAGATCCGCCTCGTTGAGGCGTTGCGCCAGGCTGGGGCCAGCAGCGGCGGCGTTGCCGTCCCCACCGCCAGCGGGTGCGCTCCAGAGCCAGCTGTCCAGGGCCGGCGCCCAGTCACCGCAGCTCGCCTGGAAGGCCGCCAGGCGCCCGTGGTCGCGGGCGGCCACGGTGATGCGCCCCAGACCCAGCTCGGTGAGACCGGCCACCACGGCGCGGGCACTGCCGCCGCAGCCCAGCAATACGGCGCGCCGCCCGCTCCAGCCGCCGGCCCCGCCGCCCGCCGCCGCCTGTCGCAGGGGTGCCAGAAAGCCGTCCACATCGGTGTTCGTGCCCAGCCAGCCGCCCGCCTCGCGGCGCACCAGGGTGTTGACGGCCCCGACCCGGCGGGCCAGGGGGCTGAGTTCCGCCGCCAGGGCGGCCATGGCCTGCTTGTGGGGCAGGGTGACGTTGAGGCCGCGGCAGTCGACGGCTTCCAGGCCGCGCACCACCGTGGCCAGGTCGGCGGCAGCCACCGGCAGGGCCAGATAGATCCAGTCGAGGCCGAGTGCCCGCAGGGCGGCGTTGTGCATCACCGGCGAGAGCGAATGGCGCACCGGATCGCCGAGCACGCCCAGCAGAGCGGTATGGCCGGTGATGGTGTGGGTCATGGGGGGGCTTGCGGCGGTGCCACCAGCGGCAGCGGAGGCCTCCGGGGCCTCTGCGGCATCATCGGTGGCCTGGCGGCGGCGCCATGGGAAGCACCATCAGCTGCGCCTTCCCCACGGGCCCGGCTGCACCACAGAAGAGCCAGTGGTACGGCTGCAGTTCGGAAACCACCCCTCGCCTCGCCAGGCCCCTGTTGCTGAGGATGCAGCGGTAAGAACACGATCCGATCAGAGGAGGTGGGACACCATGGGCAAGGTTGTTGGGATTGATCTGGGCACGACGAACAGCTGCGTGGCGGTCATGGAGGGCGGCAAGCCCACGGTGATTGCCAACGCCGAAGGCTTCCGCACCACGCCTTCGGTGGTGGCGTACACCAAGAACCAGGACCAGCTGGTGGGGCAGATCGCCAAGCGCCAGGCGGTGATGAACCCTGAAAACACCTTCTATTCGGTCAAGCGCTTCATCGGCCGCCGGGTCGAGGAAGTGAACGAAGAATCGAAGGAAGTGAGCTACGGCGTCGAAAAGGTGGGCGCCAATGTGAAGGTCAAGTGCCCGGTGCTGAACAAGCAGTTCGCCCCGGAGGAAGTGTCGGCCCAGGTGCTGCGCAAGCTGGCGGAAGACGCCGGCAAGTACCTCGGTGAAACCGTCACCCAGGCGGTGATCACCGTGCCCGCCTACTTCAACGACTCCCAGCGCCAGGCCACCAAGGATGCCGGCAAGATCGCCGGCCTCGAAGTGCTGCGCATCATCAACGAGCCCACCGCGGCGGCCCTGGCCTATGGCCTGGATCGCAAGAGCAACGAGCGCATTCTGGTGTTCGACCTCGGCGGCGGCACCTTCGACGTGTCCGTGCTCGAAGTGGGCGATGGCGTGTTCGAGGTGCTCTCCACCAGTGGCGACACCCACCTGGGTGGCGACGACTTCGACAAGGTGATCGTCGACTTCCTGGCGGATTCCTTCAAGGCCAACGAAGGCATCGACCTGCGCCAGGACAAGCAGGCCCTGCAGCGCCTCACCGAAGCGGCCGAGAAGGCCAAGATCGAGCTCTCCAGCGCCACCCAGAGCGAGATCAACCTGCCGTTCATCACGGCCACGCCGGAAGGCCCCAAGCACCTGGATGTCACGCTCACCCGGGCGAAGTTCGAGGAGCTGGCCAGCAAGCTGATTGATCGCTGCCGCGTGCCGGTGGAGCAGGCCCTCAAGGACGCCAAGCTCGCCAGCAGCGAGCTGGATGAGGTGGTGATGGTGGGGGGGTCCACCCGCATCCCCGCGGTGCTGGAACTGGTCAAGCGGGTCACCGGCAAGGACCCCAACCAGACGGTGAACCCCGACGAAGTGGTGGCCGTGGGCGCCGCCATTCAGGGCGGTGTGCTGGCCGGTGAGGTGAAGGACATCCTTCTGCTCGACGTCACCCCGCTGTCGCTGGGTGTGGAAACCCTGGGCGGCGTGATGACCAAGATGATCACCCGCAACACCACCATCCCCACCAAGAAGTCGGAGGTGTATTCCACCGCGGTGGATGGCCAGACGAACGTGGAGATCCACGTGCTGCAGGGTGAGCGTGAGCTCGCGTCCGACAACAAGAGCCTGGGAACCTTCCGTCTCGACGGCATTCCTCCGGCCCCCCGCGGCGTGCCCCAGATCGAAGTCACCTTCGACATCGACGCCAACGGCATCCTCAGCGTGACCGCCAAGGACAAGGGCAGCGGCAAGGAGCAGAGCATCTCCATCACCGGCGCCTCCACCCTCAGCGACAACGAGGTGGAGAAGATGGTGAAGGACGCCGAGCTGAATGCCACGGCCGACAAGGAGAAGCGCGAGCGCATCGACCTGAAGAACCAGGCCGAAACCCTCGTGTATCAGGCCGAGAAGCAGCTCGGCGAACTGGGCGACAAGGTGGCCGCCGACGCCAAGGACAAGGTGGAAGCCAAGCGCGTGCAGCTCAAGGAAGCGGTCGAGAAGGAAGACTTCACCGCCATGAAGAGCCTGCTCGAAGAGCTGCAACAGGAGCTCTACGCCCTGGGCGCCTCTGTGTATCAGCAGGCCGGTGCCGCTGAAGCGGCGGCGGCCAACGGAGCGGCCGGCAATGGTGCCTCTGCCTCCGGTGCTGCCGCCGACGACGTGATCGACGCCGAGTTCACCGAGAGCAAGTGAGCGGCGGGCAGGCCTTCGGGCCTGCCACCGGCCCTCACGTCTCAGCAGAAAAGCCCTCCGCAGGGAGGGCTTTTTTTTGCTCTTCAGGGGCAGGAATCCGGTTATGGCAGGAAGCCGGGCTGGGAAGCCGTTGGCGCAGGCCGGGGCCTGAAGCTGGCTGGGGACGGTGTGCCGGGGATTACTTGCCGATGCTGTCGACGGCGGCCTTGGCCTTGGTGACCACCTCAGCCGGCAGGCTCACGTAGCCCAGCGTGGGGGCCTTGCTCTGGAATTCTTCCGACAAGGTGGTGTTGAAGACTTTCTTGAGCATCTCGGCCTTCTCGCCGTTGCCGGTTTTGTAGAGCAGGATCCAGGTGAAGGTGACGATCGGGTAGCCGGCCGAGGGGTTGGGATCGCTGCCGATCAGGTCGGGCCCGAGATCGATGGCGGCCAGCGCCTTGCTGGCGTTTTCGTTGTCGGGTTTGGCGAAGTCACCGCTCTTGTTCTGAATGGCGGCCGCCTGCAGATCGCCCTTCACAAAAGAGGTTTCCACGTAGCCGATGCTGCCGCGGTTCTGGCCCAGGTTGGCGGCTACGCCCTCGTTGCCCTTGGCGCCGACGCCCACCGGCCAGGCCACCGCTTTGCCAGCTCCGGGGCCGCTCTTCCAGGCTTCGCTGAAGGCGGCCAGGCTGTTGGTGAAGTTGTAGGTGGTGCCAGAGCCGTCCGAGCGATACACCACGTTGATCTGCTGATCAGCGCAGCCCAGTTCCTTGAAGTTCTTGATCTTGCCGAGGAACACATCCGCCACCTGGGCCTGGGTGAGCTTGAGCTCGCAACCGGGCAGGTTGTAGGCCACGGCGATGGCGCCAGCCGTCATCGGCACCTGCACGGCGCCGCGGCTCACCTTGGCGAGGTCCTCAGCGTCCATCGGCGCATCGCTGGCGCCGAAATCCACCGTGCCGGCGATGAACTGGCGCACCCCGGCGCCAGAGCCCACCGACTGGTAGTTCACCTTCAAGCCGGTGGAGGCCAGCTGCTGGAACCAGCTCTGATAGATGGAGGAGGGGAAGGAGGCGCCGGCGCCGTTGAGGGTGCCGGTGAGCTGGCCGCCCCCGCCGCCCCCGCTACCGCCACCGCAGGCCGTGAGCGCCATCGCCGCGCCCAGGCCGAGCGGCAGCGCCAGACGGGCGAGCGGACGGCGGTGCAATCGGGTGGGGGAGGCCATGGGACGACGGGCGAGCGGAATGCTTCTCCCGGAAGCTATCCAAGGGCACGGCTGCCAACGTTAACGACAGGTAAGGCTCCCGTTCCCGGTAGCGATGACGTCAGCAGCCCAGGCGGCGCTGGCTGGTGCCAGCAGCACGCCATTGCGGTAGTGACCGGACAGCAGCAGCAGCCCCGGCTCCAGCTGCTCGAGCAACGGTGCCGGCCGCCCGGCTGGCCGCGCCCGCAGACCCTGCCAGTGGCGCTGCACGCGCGCTTGCGCGAGCCACTCCGGTGCTACGCCTTCCAGCTGGCGCAGGGCGCTCCAGCGGGCTGGATCGGCGCTGAGGCCGGGCTCCAGGGTGGCGCCCAGCCATAGCCGCCGCTGCGGGCGTGGCACCAGGTTGATGCCCCGCCACACCACGCTCGCCGGCCAGGCAGCGGCGAGCTCAGGGCTGATCTCCAACTCGGCGGCCTGGCCCAGCACCGGCTCCAGCGGCCGCTCATGGCCGAGCGGCGCCAGCAGCGCCGGGCTGGCCAGGCCGGCGGCGACCAGCACCCAGGGGGCCTCCAGCTCGCCGCCGCCGCGCAGCGATAGGTGCCAGCGGTCGTTGCGGCGCTCCAGGGCCTCCACCCGATCCGCCCGCAGCTCCAGGCCGCGCGCCAGTCCGTCGTGGCGGAAGGCGGCCATGGCGGCAAGGGGATCGAGCTGACCGTCGCGGGGAGAGAACAGCCCCGCCAGGGCACCGTGCGGCAGGGCGGGGCGAAGGGCTTCCAGCGCCGGCCGCTGCCACAACTCCATGGCCAGGCCCAGGGCCTGGCGGCTCAGGGCGAGGGCTTCGAGGCGCGCCAGCTCCTGAGCGTCGGCGGCCAGCAGCAGCAGGCCCGGCCGGTGGGGCACCGGCTGACCGGCCAGGGCCAGCTCGGCGCGCCACTGCTCCCACAGCCGCAACGATTGCTGCCGCAGCCGCCAGGCCCGGCCGCTGCTGCGGTGGAACACCTCCCCCATCAGCACCCCGAGCGCGGCGCTGCTGCCGCTGCCTTCGGGCTGGGGGCCGTGGGGGGCTGGATCCACCAGCACCACCGCATGGCCGAGGCGTTGGAGCCACCAGGCGGCAGCCAGGCCGATGATGCCGGCGCCGATCACCACCACCCGGGACGCGGGCGTGGGGAGTAGCGGGAGATGGGGCGGAGGAGCCGTCAGAGGGGCTGTTGGCTCAGCCGAGCGGATCGGCGGGGATTACTTCGCCGTAGGCGCCGAAACCGCTGGCCACCTTGATGTAGCCCTTGCGCAGCCGCTCGCCGTCCTGGAGTTTGGCGGCTTCATCGAGTTCGGCCAGGGCGGCCTTCAGCTGGTTGGCGAGCTTGGTGGCGGCTGGACGGTCGGCGGGAAGAAGCCGCTGGTTGATGTAGAGCATCTCGCGACCCACTTCCTGCATCGGACCGTGGATGAGGTTGCGGGTGAACACCCAGTTGCGTTCGTTGATCAGCTCCGCCAGTTCCGGCAGCCGGTCTTTGGCGGCCTGGAAGCCTGCGGCCTGGCGCTGGATCACGGCCATGTCCGCTGGGCTGATCGAGGGAGGCTTGCGGGCCTGATTGCCGTCGCAGGCGGCCAGCCCCAGGCAGAGCACCACGGAAAGGCTGAGCACGGCGAAGCGCTTCAGGGCGGAACGAAGCGCGAAAACCAGCTGAGCGACCATGACGAGGGGAACAGGCGAGCGGACTTTACGTCCGTTCATGCAGCGCTGTGGCTCTGATCAACACCACCCGCCCAGGTTGTGGGACCGGCCCTCCAGGGCGGGCGGCACAATGACCCTGGCAATCCTGGCGGTGATGACCCTTCCAACGGCGATCCTTCAGGTGATCTGCCCCGACCGTCCTGGGCTGGTGAGCACCCTTTCGGGCTGGGTGGCTGCCAACGGCGGCAATATCCGCCATGCCGATCACCACACCGATGCCGGTGCCGGCCTGTTCCTCAGCCGTCTGGAGTGGGAGGTGGAGGGCTTCGGCCTGCCGCGGGAGGCGATCGGCCCGGCCGCGCTTGCTCTTGCCGAGCGGCTGGGGGGGGAAGGCACGCTGCGCTTCTCCGACGGCCACCCGCGCGTGGCGATCTTCGTGGGGCGGCAGGACCATTGCCTGGTGGATCTGCTCTGGCGCACGCGGGCCGGAGAGCTGCCGATGCAGGTGCCGCTGGTGGTGTCCAACCATCCGGATCTTGAGCTGCTCGCCGCCGATTTCGGTGCCCGCTTCGTGCATCTACCGATCAGCGCCGGCAGCCGCGAGCAGGTGGAGCAGGCCCAGCGGCAGCTGCTGAGCGAGCTGGACATCGATCTGGTGGTGCTGGCCAAGTACATGCAGGTGCTGAGCCCAGCCTTCCTGCTGGGGGCGCCGCCGGTGATCAACATCCACCATTCGTTTCTGCCCGCTTTTCAGGGGGCCCAGCCCTACCACCGCGCCTGGGAGCGGGGGGTCAAGTTGATCGGAGCCACCGCCCACTACGTGACCGAGGAGCTTGATGGCGGCCCGATCATTGAGCAGGCCACGATCACCGTCAGTCACCGCGACGACGTGGACGATCTGATCCGTAAAGGCCGCGACACTGAACGGCTGGCGCTGGCCCGGGCGTTACGCCTGCACCTGCGTGGCCAGGTGATGGTCTACCGCGGCCGCACAGCGGTGTTCTCCTGATCATGCGGGAGCTGATCCACCGCCTCGACAGCTGCCGTCCCGAGACGGCGCCACCCATGGGTTGGCGTTGCTTCCAGCTTGGGGTCTTCGTGCTGCCCAGTAGCGCCCTGATCGCTGGCCTGCTGCTGCTGGTCGCGCTTGTGGCCGCCAGCCGCCGCGGACGGTTCCTCCAGGACAAGGTCAACCGGGTGCTGCTGGTAGTGGCTGCCTTGATGGTGATCGGTTGCTTCCGCGCCACCAGCGGCTGGCTTGCCTGGGTGGGGATGGGAAACTGGCTGCCCTTCTTCTGGGCCTTCTGGGGCTTTCAGCCGTATGTGGCCAGCGCCGCTGCCCGCCGCCGCGTGGGGCTCTGGCTGCTGGCCGGCACGGTGCCGGTGATCGTTACGGGCCTGGGCCAGCTGTGGTGGGGCTGGGCCGGGCCGTTCCAGATCCTGGGTGGAGCGATCATCTGGCACATCGGCGAGGGGGGCACGCCTGACGGGCGTTTTTCCGGCCTGTTCGACTACGCCAACATCGCCGGTGCCTGGCTGGCGCTGGCCTGGCCCTTCGCGCTGGCGGCACTGCTGCAGGCAGGCCAGAGCTGGCAGCGACGCGCTGCGGCGCTCGGTCTGGCGGCCCTTCTGGCTACGTCCCTCTATCTCACCGATTCACGCAATGCCTGGGGGGCCCTGGTGCTGGCGGCCCCAATCGTGGCCGGGCCGATCAGCTGGCCATGGCTGCTGCCGCTTTTGCTGCTGCTGCTGCTGCCCGTCATCCTGGCCAGCCTGCCTGGCGTGCCGGCGTTGCTGCAGGCCCCCGCCCGCGCGTTGGTGCCTGAGGCGATCTGGGCCCGCCTGAATGACGTCAAGTTCGCCGGTGAGCGAAATCTGGCCAGCACCCGGCTCAGCCAGTGGGGCGTGGCTCTGATGCTGATCGCCGAGCGGCCTTGGCTGGGCTGGGGCGCGGCGGCCTTCAGCGTGATCTACCCGCTGCGTACGGGCCAGTGGCATGGCCACCCCCACAACGTGGTGATTGACCTGGCGGTCAGCCACGGCCTGCCGGCTGCCGTGGGCGTGGTGGCGATCGTGCTGTGGCTTCTGATCCGTGCGGCGCGGCTTGGGATTGCCAGGGAGCCGGTGTTCGAGCGGGCCTGGTGGGCGGCAACCCTGGTGCTGGTGGTCCTTCACGCCACCGACATTCCGATGTACGACAGCCGCATCAATATTGCCGGGTGGATACTCCTGGCGGGGTTGCGGACAGTCGAAAGGCATCATCCCGACCCTCAGACCTTGACCAAGGGCTGATCACCTCAGGGCATGCCCGATCCGGGCCCGATCAGGTTGAGGCCGATCGTCAGCTGAAGGTCTCGTCAGATGAAGGTCGTCCAGCTGTTGCCGGTTCCAAGGATGTAGGCGCCCGTCCCTGGTACGAGGTTGACCCCTTCCAGTTTCCCGATCAGTTCATCCGCATTGCTGAAGCGGTTATCGCCGTTGCCCAGAAAGATCTCGGTGGATCCTCCCGAGAAGCGGTAGAGGTACTGGGAATCGCTGCGCAGCTGCAGCTTGTCGTCGGCTGCATTGAAGTCCTTGATCAGGGCATAGTCCTCAGTTCCTTGGGAGAGGCGGGAGCCATCGTTGTAGAAGGTGCCGCGGCTGTCGGCCAGGAGAAAGGTGTCCCGGCCGCCGCCGCCGGTGAGGCTGTCAATCTGGTTGCGGCCCAAGGCTGCGGCCGAGGTGCCGCTGGAGGGAACCCCGGCGATCCGATCGTCGCCATTGCCGCCGGTGACGGTGTTGTTGCCAGTGGTGCCCCAGAGGATCTGGTTGGTTGGGGGCGGTGGCGCAGCGTCGTTGTCGGCAATGGTGACGGTGGCCGAGCCCGTGCCGATCGCGTAGGCGGAGCCGGGCGCAAGATTGAGGACCAGGGTTTCAGGGCCCTCCACCAGCGAGTCGTCCACCGGCGTGATGGTGAGCACGACGGACGTCTGGTTGCTGGCAAAGGTGATGGTGCTGCCCAGGCTGGGCGCGTAGTCGGGCGCGGTGGCCGTGCCGCCAAGGCTGAAGCTCACCGTCAGGGACTGGCCGAGGGTCCCGCCACTGCGGGTCAGGGTGAAGGAGCCGGGCGCTTGGCCTGCTTCCGCCGCTGCAGCATCGCTGGCTGCCACCGACACCATCGGCAGGGTTGGGTCCACCACCAGCGCGCCCAGCCGGTCGAGGGCGGCGGGGATGTTGAGCCGGCCGCCTGTCACGGTCTTGTTGGCCAGAGAGGCTGTGGGGGTCGCGGATTCGAGCAAGGCCCGCTTGATCTGGGCGGCGGTGGCGCTGGGAAACGCCGACTTGAGCAGCGCCGCTGCTCCTGCGACGTGGGGCGAGGCCATCGAGGTGCCGCTCTTGTTGCCGTAGCCCCCCCCGGGCACGGTGGAGAAGACGGAGGAACCAGCCGCCCCGAGATCCACCGACACCGACCCGAAGTTCGAGTATCTCGCCAGGTCGCCTGTGCTGGTGATCGCAGCCACGGCGATCACGTTGCTGCTGGAGTAATTGGAGGGGTAGCTGGGATTCAGGTCGTTGTCGTCGCCGATGCCGTCGAGGCCGCCGTTACCGGCTGCCGCGATGAACAGCAGATCCTGTTGGGTGGCCCGATCGATCGCGTTTTCGAGGGCCCGGGAATAGCCACCACCGCCCCATGAGTTATTGGTGCCCACGAACTGGCCTGTTTCCCCCCGCTGGCCCGCTTGGATCTTGGCGGTGGTGAAATAGTCGAGCGCCAACACGGCATCGCTGAGGCTGCCGCTGCCTGAGCGGGCGAGGAACTTCAAGGGAACCATCTGCACCTGCCAGTTCACGCCTGCCACGCCCAGGCCATTGCCGCCCATGGCCCCGACGGTTCCAGCCACATGGGTGCCGTGGCTGTTGTCGTCGTAGGGGTCGTTGTCGTTGTTGGCGAAGTCCCAACCGATCAGGTCATCCCTGTAACCATTGCTGTCGTTGTCAACCCCGTTTTCCCAGCCTGAGCGGCTGTCAAGCATGTCCCCGGCATCGATGTAGCCGTTGCCATTCCAATCGGTGAGCCCGGCGGCGGGATTGGAACGGTTGGTGGCGTTGTTGAGGTCGCGGAAACTGATCAGTTGGTCGCCATCGGTGTCGACCAGCGTGCTGAAAAAGCTCAGGCCCTGGAGCTCGCCCTGGTTCAGCCAGATGTTGAGGTAGAGGTCGGGGTGGGTGTAATCGATGCCGGAGTCGACGATTCCCACAACCGTGGTGGTGGTCCCGGTGATGTCCCGCCCCCAGGCACCGACGGCGCCAGAGCCGAAGCCAGTGCTCTGCATGCCCCAGAGCGTGCTGAGGGAGGGATCGTTGCTGACCTGCTGGATGCCAACGCGCCCATCCTGTTCAGCGAACATGACTTCGGGCCGCTGGCCGTAGCCCCGCAGCAGTCGCTCCCTGGCCTGGGCATCCGCGGGTGCCCGCACGACATCCAGCACCCCCTCCCCGGCCTGTTGCATGGGCAGGGTATGGATGGAGCGCAGGACTGTTCCCCCCAGCTCCCGGTGGATGGAACTGCGTCTGGCGGCGTCGATGTTGAGGCGCCACTGGACGAGCAGTTGTTGCACAGGGCCGTCGGGACCTTCGGCCTGTCCGCTCGGGGCCGTCGTGCCTGCCTCAAGATCCCAGGCTGCCCGTGGGATGGATGGGCTCAGATTGCTTTGGCCAGAGGGCGTTTGAGAGTGGCCCATCGCTCGGGAAAAGGGGGATCAGCCCTTGGCTGGTTCAAGAGCTTCATCATGGTGCCGCTGCAGGAGGCTCTTTGGGAGCGGTCCCTCCAAATGTTCCCAAGGCAACAACTTTTCATGGGGCCAGCGCTGGTGGATCACCTCCTGCCAGGGCGGCGGTGACGGCAGCGCAGCGGGTGCGGCGGCCAGCGCGTCGCGATAGGCGGCCTTCCAGCCGCCCAGCTGCCCGTGACGGCCGCGCACGGCGGCGATCACCGGCGCCAGGCGCCGGTCGCTGCGGGAGAGCAACGCCTGGATCACGCTCCAGCCGTAGCTCTCGGGCCGCAGCTCGATGCCCTTGGGTTGAAGGCGGCGGGCCAGCCGCTTGAGCCGCTTCTCCGCTTCCGGCCGCACCCCTTCCCACTGGAAGGGGGTGTGGGCCTTGGGCACAAAGGTGCTGACGCCGAGGCTGAGCCGCAGGCCCGGCGTGGCGGCTTTGATCGCCAGCAGCAGATCGGCGGTGGCTTCGATGTCGGCGTCGTCTTCAGTGGGCAGGCCGGCCATGCCATAGAGCTTCAGGCCGCTGAGCCCGCCTTCCTTGGCGTAGCGGGCGGCGGCGAAGATCTCCTCGGTGGCGAGTTTCTTGTTCACCACCCGGCGCATGCGCTCGCTGCCGCTTTCGATCGCGATCGTGAGCGACTTGCTGCCCCGCTTGGCCAGGATCCGCCCCAGCTGGGGGGTCACGGTGGCGGCCCGCACCGAGCTGACGCTCAGGCGCGTGCCCTCGAAGCGATCGCCATCAAGCCAGGTGAGCAGATCGGCGAACTGCGGGTGCTGGGTGACGGAGGCCCCCAGCAGGCCCAGTCGCTGGGTGGCGGCCAGACCCTTCTCCACGGCGGGGATGAGGCCGTCGTCGAGGGAGGGGGTGCGAAAGGGCAGGGTGAGGTAGCTGGCCAGGCAGAAGCGGCACAGCTCCGGGCAGCTGCGCACCACTTCCACCATGTGGATCGCGGGCCAGGCCGCCTCCGGGGTGATCACGGTGGAGTGGCTGAGGGTGTTGCCGCGCCAGGTCTGTTTGGCGATGGTGGCCGGCAGGCCCGGTTCGATCGGCTCCACCGCCAGCAGCTCCCCCGCTGCGCCGTAGCGAGGGGCGTACAGCGATGGCACGTAGATGCCGGGAATCTGCGCCAGCGCCCGCAACCGCTCGGCCCGCGGCGCCTGGCGCCGGGCCTGGACGGCATCGATGAAGGCGGGCAGCAGCAGCTCGCCATCGCCCAGCAGCACCACATCAAAGAACGGCGCAAGCGGTTCGGGGTTGGCGGTGAGCACCGGGCCGCCGCCGAACACGATCGGATCGCGCTCGCCCCGCTCCTGGCTCCAGAGCGGAATGCCCAGCTGCTCCAGCAGATCGAGCAGCACGGGGCCATCGAGCTCCCAGCTGAGCGAGAGGCCGAACAGATCGAGCTGGCGGTGAGGCGGATCGCCCTGGTCGGTGAACAGGCGCCGCACATCCACGTCGCTGCGGCTGGCCAGGCTGGCCCACACCACCTGGTAGCCCAGGCTGGTGATGCCCACCGAATAGGTACTCGGAAAGGCCAGCACCGCCTTCAGCGCCCCCACCTCCGGCACGGCGGGCTCAAACAGCAGGGTTTCCTGATTCAGGGGTGGAGGCGCCGGCCGGGAGTGGTCAGTCTGGAGCTTGAGCGGCCGGGTGGGCTGCCATGGCCCATGGGGGAGGAAATGGACGGCCGCGGGAATCCTTGGGGTGTGCTCCTCAGGCCAGCGAATGACCGCCCCTCGCCCTGCAGGCTTGATCCAGCGCTACCGCGAGGAGCTGCAGGTGCGGGAGATGGGCAGTTCCGAGGTGAATGCCTTCCTCAATCACCTGGCGGTGGACCTGCAGGTGAGTGCCTCAACCCAGAACCAGGCGCTGGCGGCACTGTTGTTTCTCTACAGGGAGCTGCTGAAGCAGGATCTGGACTTGGAGGGGCTGGTGAGGGCTCGCACCAGGCAGCGGCTGCCGGTGGTGCTGACACCCCAGGAGGTAGGCGCGGTGTTGGAGCGGCTTTCTGGCGTGGAGGGGTTGGTGGCCGGGCTGCTTTACGGGAGTGGGCTGCGGCTGATGGAAGCGCTGCGCATCAGGGTGCAGGATCTGGATTTCCAGCGGCGCGAACTCACGGTTCGCAACGGCAAGGGCGGCAAGGATCGCCGCACCCTGCTGCCCAACCGTTTGGGCCAGCAGCTGCAGGACCACCTGGTGGCCGTGCGGCGGGTGCATCGCCAGGATCTCGCCGAGGGCTATGGCCGGGTGCCACTGCCCCATGCTCTGGGGAGGAAGTATCCCAACGCTCCGGTGGAGTGGGGCTGGCAGTGGGTGTTTCCACAACACCACCGATGGTGCGATCTGGCCACGGGTGAACAGGGCAGGCACCATCTCGATCCCAGCCTGATTCAGAAGGCCGTGCGGCGAGCGGTGCTTGCTGCAGGGATCCACAAGCCTGCGTCACCCCACACTTTTCGCCATTCGTTTGCCACCCATCTCCTGGAGCGGGGCCAGGACATCCGCACGATCCAGGAATTGCTGGGGCATAAGGATGTGCAGACAACCATGATCTATACGCATGTGCTGAACCGCGGGCCCTTGGGAGTCAGCAGTCCGGCCGACCTTTTGTAACATATCGAACTGTTTTATACGGGTCCGCCGAAAACCTGGGTCCCTTGGCTGGGAAAGCCTGGGATCATTGGTCTGGCCTGGGTTTGTGTTTCTTTGGCTTCAGTCCCTTCCTCTCTTAGGCTTCACTGGGTAGGCACAGCGAGGCTTTCACTGGGTCCGTCCAATCAGCGTTAGGCGTCAGCTTTTAATGTCGTCTGGCGCATGCTACACAATAGGCATTACTACCTCGGGGAGACTACGAACACATGGCCGAGCACACCTTCTTTGAATCTGGAGACGTCAAGGTGACGAATGCCCGTTTCATCAGCGGTAGCCAGACCTTTGCAATGAGCAATGTCACCTCAGTCAAGGCATTCGAACAGAGACCAAAGCGCTTCTGGGGCATCCTGCTTTTGATCATCGGCTTGGTCATCGCAGTTAGCGATCAAGCCGTCGGCCTTGCTATATCGGCCGGTGCCGTACTCATTCTATATATGCAGAAGACTGTCTATCACGTCATGCTTTCCACGTCCGGCGGAGAGACAAGTGCGCTCAATACCCACCAGCAAGAGTATTTGCATAAGGTTGTTGCGGCCCTAAACGAAGCCATTGTTCATCGCGGCTAACGATGACTGTTCCGCCGTGACGCCTAACCAGCCAATGGAGCGGACGCCTCCGCGCTGCGCGCTCTGGCGCCGCTCATCGGCGCGTTAGGCCCACCTGAAGGCCGCTTGATGAGACGAAGTTGACGGGCAGCTTTTCTGTAGCTACGATAAAGCGTGCAGTTCGATTTCGACCCTGGTAAGGACGCGACCAATCTGAGCAAGCACGGCTTCTCCTTGGCGGCTGCAGCTCAGCTCAGTTGGGATGCGGCGCTTGTCTGGATTGATGACCGGGCAGACTATGGCGAAGTGAGAATGGTCGCGCTGGCGCCGTTGGGGGACACTCTCCTATTCGTGGCCTTTGTTGATCGGGAGTCTGCAAGGAGGATAATTAGTCTACGCAGAGCAAATCGTCGTGAGATCAACCACTATGTCAAAGCCATCGAAGAAGATCAATTTGAAGATGCCGACAGTTGAGGAGGATCAACTGATTACAGCATCAGCTGAATCAGATCCCGACGCCCTTCCTCTTACGGATGAGCAGATGGAAAGGATGGTGCCGATGAGAGTTTTGCGTGGACGGCCAAAACTGGGAAATAAAAAGCTATTGATTTCAATCCGGTATAGTCCAGAGGTCATTGACTACTTCAAATCTTCTGGAGCGGGTTGGCAAGCTCGCATGGATGCTGTTTTGAAGGAATATGTGCAAAGTCATTCTGCTGATGATGCAAAGGGGGCCTAACCAGCCCCTCGAGTGGACACGCTTCCTTAAAGCATCTTGCTCCGGCATTCAATCCTTGCCTGCCACTCAGGGGCAGCGTTAGGGAGATGGGGGCGAAGCAGTTGCAGCCCAAAGCCGGTATACTCAGCGTATAGCCGCTTGATTGCCATGCAGACGCGGGTCCAAAAATGGGGAAACAGTCTCGGGGTGCGGATCCCGCGTGGACTGGCGGAGGAGGTTGGCCTGGTTGCTGGCACTGAAGTAAGCCTGAGCTCCAAGGATGGCCAGCTTGTTGTGAAGCCAGCTCTCCCGACTCGGCTCAGTCTTGATGATCTCTTGGCAGGCGTCTCAGAGAGTAATATTCATTCGTCTGTTGATACGGGACCGGCTGTCGGGGCGGAGATCTTCTAGTGACAGCCGCATACGTCCCTGATCGAGGAGATTTTGTGTGGCTTGAATTCACACCGCAGACAGGTAGTGAGCAGGCTGGAAGGCGACCAGCTTTGGTGATTTCACCGAAGGCCTACAACGGAAAGGTTGGCCTGGCATTGTTCTGTCCTGTGACCTCCCGGGTCAAGGGTTATCCATTTGAGGTGGTCTTGCCAGAGGGTAGTGGGGTGATCGGTGTCGTTCTTGCAGATCAGCTGAAGAGCCTTAACTGGCGTGCCAGGAAGGCGAACCTGATTGAGCGAGCATCGTATGAGCTTCTGGCGATGGTTACGGCAAGGATCTTGCCTCTGCTTGTTCCTGACAATGCTGCCACTCTCTAACACGGCCATGCACCTGACCCGCCACCGCAGATTCACTGTGCCCTGTGAGTTTTTCTCCTATGGCTCTCTGCGGGCAGGTGATGGCCAGCGTTATGCGAACATGATTGCATCTTCCGAGCGATTTCATTAAACTTGAAAGTGACGCCGCTTTGTTTTGAGCTCATGGCTTGCCAAGCTCGATGCGCTAGATACGCTTGGCGAGATCGAGACATGTAAGCTATCCAAACGGAATGGACTTAGACTAATGCGCAAAAGCAGAATCTTCCTAATCGGCACATACTGTGCTGGTTTCTTGTTTGTACCTGTAAACATTTCAGCTCAAACTGACTTTGGTGTATTTTGGAAAAGATTTAAAAATGCAGTTCTCATTAATGATCAGGCAGCAGTTGCAGGCTTAACAAGGTTTCCGCTTAAGATGCCATTTGGAGTTAGAAGCGTAACAACAAAGTCCGAACTCCTGAAGGGCTACGACAGTATTGTGAATATGGAAGCCAACGCCAAGAGATGTTTTAATGCAACGCAACCGCGCCACGAGGGAGATGGTTATGCTATTTACTGTACCTTCAAGCAGCTGCCTGAATCAAGTGAGAATCGCCCAATAAGATATTTCTTTGGACAGTCTGAAACGGGCTGGAGATTTGAAGGTTTGGATAATATCAACGAGTAAAGGTGAGTTGCAGGCTAAAGCTGGCAATGCAAAGTCCCATCTCGCAGGCCAAGATATGCGTTTAGCGCAAGCAGAACTGGCGTAGTTCTGATTAACAGTCCACGGGCTATTGAGTTATTTGCAGCAGCTTCAATGCCACCGCTATGCTTAAGAGCAACGATCTGTTAAGCCGGGGACACAGCTAATAACTCCTTCATCAATCCCCGCACCACCCCCCACCCACTATTCTATGGGTGGCACGATTTGGCTATGAACATCATCATAGCTGCTTGCATGCCAAGAATTACATCTATCTTCATCAGGCTCAGCATAGCAATAGCTTCCTGCGCGTGGACAAGCCCCACCCTTGCGCAACGTGCTGATGTTCATGAGGTAGATAAAACTGGAAACATTTGCTCAAGTAGAGTTCAGGGCAATAGAGGATTCTACCAACAGTTGTACTGGCTTGTTGTTGATAGCGATCCAGCCGGCCTCAATTGTAGGCTCTCGCATACAAGCCAGCCTGATGCCGTGCTTCAATACGGTGATGTAATTCGCGCCGAACATTATGAGCCAAGCGATGATGCTATTTCCATCCATAATGGTCAAACATGGCTTCGCGTAATCTCACAATACACATGGAGGGTAAGGGATCTGGCTTCAAGAGCAAATAGTCAGGCCGTTCAGTGCATCGTCAGGGCAAACTCTACCTTTGTTGCTCCAATCAACTTTGATGACCTAAGCGAAGTAAAGTGGTAACGAAACTTCCAGGAAACAGCTAGTCGTACAGGTAGCCATACTCCATACCAAACTTCGCGCCATATTGAGGCCTTTCTTTGGACCTGCTTATAGAAGGCTCTTCAGGGAGATGCAGTGGCTTTCAGTCAGAGGTGAGCTTGCATACCAGCGAACAAGTGCACCGTTACCTTTTGTAGTAGCTACACACGAGACCCCTCTGATCCGACCTCTACTTCGTCTTGATGAGCAGCTGCAACACAACAAGATAGTTAATCTCAGAATCGCTTCAGGCTTTCTCGATGGGATTATCCTAGCCCCGGGTAAGCGCCTTTCTTTTTGGAAGTTGGT
Organism: Synechococcus sp. CS-1333; assembly: GCF_025128015.1. Lineage (NCBI taxonomy): Bacteria > Bacillati > Cyanobacteriota > Cyanophyceae > Synechococcales > Synechococcaceae > Synechococcus > Synechococcus sp. CS-1333. The sequence goes on along the minus strand of NZ_JAHLYO010000009.1, from coordinate 51,602 downwards.
TGGCAAGCCAACCTAAGGTAGAGGCTTTCTGGATGGCCTGGTTCTTAAGCAAGGCCAGCTAACTTCAGGAGTAGGAGGTGGTCTTTCTCAGATGACCAATCTAATCTACTGGATGACGTTGCATACTCCACTCACAGTTGCAGAACGCTGGAGGCATAGTATTGATGTTTTTCCAGATGCTAATCGTACCCAGCTATTCGGAAGTGGAGCAACTTGTTCGTGGCCGATTCTTGATCTTCAAATCGTGAACCACACAACCAGCCTTTTAGGCTATCTTTATTCGTTGCCGAAGGCGTGCTGAAGGGATCTTGGTCATCAAGTCATCCTAGCAGGTTTAACTATCTAATCGAGGAGCGCGCTCACATTGTTACTCATGATGGCCCGGGAACATATACACGTCGCAATGAGCTATGGCGTATCGAAACTGATGTGATAAACGGCGAGGTATCTGAATGTCTTATGGTGAACAATGAGTCCAGGCTCATGTCTGAGCCTTTTCTTCCGGCAGAATCGAACAAGTCAGCTGCAGAAGGATGATCTTTCAATCGCTTTCATCATAGGAGGTCACTTGGTGGGATTGGCTTGTCCTGCCGGTGATAAGCAGCCACCGGCTAGACTTTGTGAATCGATTGATTAGAGTTGTGGCCAGATAGACGGTCTTCAGAGGCGCTTACTGTCCAATGCCGCATAACATCATCATTCACCCGACCCGTCGGAGAGATCTACACTCTTGCGGTAGATCCCTCAGACGGGTCATGATGAGCGTAAGGTGCCCCTCAAACCGCCAGCTTTCCTAAACGGAGATGATCAATGGATTCACAAGTCGATTCGAGAGTCAATACACGAGCCGATTCGAGAATCCGCTTGTTACTGCGCATCCTGCGCAACCCGTTTATCAGCCTGCTGGCGCTCAACAACCTCTTGCTATATGTGCATTGGTCAGGCAACGCTTACATATTGACGTTCCCATCAGGCCTGGGAGTGCCCCTTTTCCTCCCATCAGGCTTGTTCACGGGCGCGTTTATCATCGCCAACCTGCTGCTCGTGTATTGGAGCTACGCGCATTTCGTGGAACGCCGAGCGGTCAGCGAACTATCCCTGCCCCCCATGGGTCGCGAACTCGGCATTGGCCTGCTGCTCGGCTTAGGCCTGTTCACGACCTGCGTTTTGATTGCCATGGCCCTCGGCCTTTACCGCATCGAGGGTATCGATCGTTGGCAGAACTTAGTGGCAGGGGTGACAGGGGGGACGTTCACAACACCCTTCGGCGAGGAGCTGCTGTTCCGCGGCGTGTGGTTTCGCATTCTTGAGGGCGTGTTCGGCGGCTGGGTGGCGTTGGTTCTCTCCTCCCTGTGGTTCGGCTTCGTGCACGCTGGGAACGCAGGTGAAACTTTTGCAGGTGTCGCGTCTATCGCCGTCGTGTACGGTCCGATGCTGGCTGTGCCCTTTATGGTTACCGGCCGCCTGTGGATAGGCATTGGCCTCCACCTCGCCTGGAACTACTCCATGGGCAAGATTTTCTCCGGTGCCGTATCCGGCAATACAACCTCTCCGGGACTACTCAAGACCAGCTTCCAAGGCCCGGAAATGCTCACCGGCGGCAGCGCTGGTATGGAGGGATCGCTGATCGCCATGCTGGTGACTACTGCGTTCACCGTGGTCATGCTGATTCTGGCGGTACGGCGCGGCACAATCGTGCCACCGTCATGGAAACGCAAGATCACTCGCATGGACTTGGACACCTAGCATCAAGATGCAGCAGTCGGGTCCAAAGATCCCTGATTAGTCCAACAAACTACTGCCAGCCGCTGATCATGAGCGTTCGTCGGATCGAAATTGGAACCGAGCTTGTGACCGCAACTTTTATCAGACCATCGCCGAATCACTGGAAGCCTGGCGACTTCGACCTGTCAAAGGTCAGCCTTGACGAATCGCTGCTACACATCACGAAGACAATTTGCCTGCTTGAGTCGCGCTGTGACGATTACGCAGAATACTTGCAGGCACTTCTTCGTGATCGCAGTTACGCCTGGACATCAGCAATCAGTCGATGGAACTTTGAAGAATGTCAGCACGGCGTAACGCTGCGTGTCGTTTGCGAGGCGGGAGATCACGACTTTGACTTCGATTCTTGCATGTCGAAGTATAAGTCCTTGGTGACCTACCACGCGCCCACAGGAGAGTCGGTGCGTGGTTCAGTAGCCGCTGAAATGGTGTCTCGGTGTGTGGTCGAGGCACTCGCAAGCACGCTTTACCGTGTTCTCGCGGATTCAACACTCGATCGCAATGCAAGTGCTGTCTACTCTGCACTCGGGCAGGACGAAGCAAGGCACTATGGAATGTTCCTGAAAATGCTGAACGCTGAGGCAATAATGAATAACGGAATTGGTATTCTTGCAAGGTGCCGGTTCGCATTACAGCGGGTGTTCGAGCTTGAAGATGCGCAAATCATGCTTGCATCCTGTGTCGTTGCAGGCCGCGCGAATAACACGATCTTCGGGCGAAGGGAGGCGAACTGGTATCTTTCTCGTGTGTATCGCTTCTATCGTTGGAAACATCTTCGGTATGCGGTACGGATGTTGCTGCTGACAGTTGATGTGCGTGCCACACCTTTCCGCATTTCGATCGTTACAATGGTAATGTGGTCAGCGATCAAGATTCGGTTGCTGATAGCGAATCTCGCTTCCTTTGTCGCACCGCTGCGAGAACCGAAGAAGCCGACGACCAAAGTCGTGAACCGGAGCGGCGAAGTCGGGCGGATTTGAAATGGACAGGCTTTCCTCGCCGCCCGGTTACGGCAGCGTTCGGCAAGCCAATGAGATCACCTCAACGGAAGTGATTAGGTAACCCACAGTTGTCTTTATCCTCAGACCCAAGAGTCGAACCGAAAGCCAAGCACTGAGCGGCAGAGGGGAGGCAAGGAGCAAGAGCTGCATCCTGGGGCTGATGGACCGCTGGTGCCTCAGCTGCGACCTCGATGAGGGCCAGGTCGAGGATGCGATCGGTGCCGGTCTGCTGCTCCATCAGACAAGTCTGGTCCAGGCGGATGGTGGTATCCCGTTGGCGTTGACCACCAGGTCAGTCGTTCCAGCGCGCAGGTGGTCCCATTCCTGCCGCACCCTGGCCTCCGCCGACAACTGCGCCTGTCTGCAGGGTCCGTACGCCAGCCACCGACGTGCGGCAGGTGTTCGACGGGCGTCGCTACCTGGAGCAGGGAACCGACGCTGCGGGATGAGGTCACTCGATCCGTGACGGTGATGGCCTGGATGCCGGCTGCGGATGCTGTCCGGCGGATCTCAGCGTTCAGTCACAAGGCTCGATTGAGGCGGCAGACCGCCAATACGCTCAGGATGTTCCAGTCGAATCGCACTGGGACATACCTCCATCTACTATCTCGATGAAGACTCGCCTCCAACGCACCGGTGCCCTGCTGGGTCCTGGCCTCCTGCTGTTCACGGCGTCCGCCCCGTTCCACCAGGTCGCGTCCGCCGAAACGCTGGTGCGAGCCGCGGGCCGCTGCAAGCTGGAGAGAGCGGGCAATGAGCTCTTCAACGGTCACTGCAGCTTCAAGCACAAGGCGGCTGGTGGCACCGATGCCTTTGTGGTGAAGCTCGATGACGGCACCGACTTCAACTTCTCTGGCCCCAACCCTCAGGCCCTGCAACTGCAGACCTACGCCGGGATCGTGAACGTGCGCCACAACGCCAAGCCCGACCACGATGTGTTCCTGTGGAACACAGATGGGGGAGATCATCGCCTCTCGGTGAAGCTCGACAGCGTGCAGAATCCTGACGTGGATTTCGAGGACAGGCCCCAGAAGGCCACCAGCGCAACTCTGGTCGGTGTCGCGCTGGGAGGGTTGATCGGCGCTCTGATTGCCGGATCGGACAAGGGCGGCAGCAGCGAACCCGCCCGCGTGGGAGCCCCGGTGAGCGCACTGCAGCCGCTGGTGGGGGTAAAGGGCGCCAGTGCCGAGAGCGAGATGACCAGGAAGGGGTACACCTACCGCGGTGGCGACCAGATCGGCGACAGTGCCTTCACCTACTGGGAGCAGCCCCGCACCAACAGCTGCGTGGCTGTGCGTACCACCAACGGACGTTATCAGTCGATCACCTATACCGAACCCAGCAAGTGCAGGTGATCGCCTGAACGCTCAGGCCATTGATCGCTCTGGCCGCCGGCCCTCCGGACGGCGGCCTTGGGTTTGACCTGTGACATCCAGAATGACATAGACCGCCTTCAATCCAGCCACGGAATCAATGGGAGACTCTGGAACGGCCAGTACGACCGCGAGGTGATTCCCCTGCCAGTGCAGTGCTAGGCGCGCTTATCCGATTCGCTGTCTTCCGCCTGCTGAGCGGAACGCCCCGAGCCGCAAGCCAACTGCATGGATCGGAGTTCAATTATATCTGGGCTATCTGGCAATCTTCTTTGTCACATGGATCATCAATGGGGTCGACTACAATCGGATTGGCGAGAATGCGCTAACCACGAAGCTGTGGTATGCGTTTCCAACTCTTTTTGGATCCGCATTCCTTGTGGTTGCCATCACTGCCCTGGGATGGTGGCGCATGGTTCTGTTCGAACAAACGAAATCCGGCCCTCAGTGGGTTTGGATATTGCCTATCGCGATGGCGGGGGTCATTGTGATGAACTTCCTGGGTGTAGTGCCGAAGCAGCCCACCTTTGAGCTTCTTGGTTGGTCAATGCTCGGAGCCGTGGGGGTTGGATTCGGCGAGGAAATGATCACTCGGGGAAGTCTGATCGTGGGCCTTCGAAGTCGTGTTAGCGAGGGCAAGGTATGGCTGATCAGTTCCCTCTTGTTTTCCGCCCTTCATCTTCCTAACGTCCTCTTCGGATTCCCGCTATGGGCCATGCCTGTACAGGTGCTGTTGACATTCATCATGGGCAGTGGCTTCTACGCCATTCGACGCATGTCCGGCACCCTGATTCTATCGATGATTCTCCATGGACTTTGGGACAGTGCCTTGTTCCTTAACGTCGCTGTTGGCGCAGAACCCTCCCCTATTCAATACTCCGTCTACCCCATCGCGATCATCTGCGTCATCGCAGTCCTTCTTCGGGGGCGGAATGCGCAAGCCCAGCAAGTCAGGCCATCGGCGATCAACAACATTCCGGAGTGAAAGCGAAGTAGGTTTATTAATGCTCACCCCGAAGCATCCGATGCGTTTTCCACTCGCCTCACTGGGCGCTGGCCTCCTGGCCATAAGCCTCCCCGCTGGGGGCGCCCTGGCCCAGGTGGCGATCGAGAGTCAAAGGGTCACGTTTCGAGCCGGCGCCGATTCCGCCTTGCTCAAGGGCCAGCTCAAGGGCGACCAGACCGTCGACTACAAACTGCGGGCCGGCGCCGGTCAGACCCTGACGGTGGAGCTCAAGGGGTCCAATCCGCAGAACTACTTCAATGTGATGGCGGCCGGGACCGACACCGCCTTGTTTATCGGCAGCAGCTCCGGCAACCGCTTCCGTGGCCTCCTGCCCAGCGATGGCGACGTGAGGGTGAGGGTGTACCTGATGCGGCCGGCGGCGCGCCGCAACGAAACGAGCACCTACAGCCTGAAGGTTGGCATCGGCGGTGCCCCTCTCGCCCCTGTGCCCGCTTCCCGCGATGCCCTGATCCCCGGCACTCCTTACCACGCTTCGGCGGAGGTTCCCTGTGTGTCCGGGAGCAGCGGCAAGGCCACCAGGTGTAAGGCCTTCGTGATGCGCAGGGCCAACAACAGTGCCACGGTGGTGGTGACGAACCCCGAGGGGCAGAAGCGTCAGTTCCTGTTCGTGAAGGGAAAGGCGGTTGCTTCGGATCAACCTGAGCGGCTCTCGGTGCAGCGGCGCGGGGATAGCTCGGTGCTCAGTCTCGGCGAGAACTTTGAACGCTATGAGATCGTCGATGCCCTGGTGGTGGGGGGCTGAGCCCTCTGCCGCCTCGATGCCATCGGTGACCGGGGCGACGGTTCGTGCCATTCCCTGCAACTTCATCAGGGGGCAGCTGGTCTGGCTGCCTTGGTGGCCCTGAAGAGCCTGCTCCAACCCGGTACCTGGGTGACGCTATCGACACGCCGCTACGGAGCCGATCACCCTTGGGGGAATGCTGCCGGCACCAACCAGAGCCGGCGCTGAACTGTTGAATCTGGGCATAGGAATGAAGCATGCCGCTCATGAAGACGTGAACAATCTCGAAGCCCGGTGATCGTGAGCGTTGGTTTGAGGTGTTAACTCCCACTAAACTGGAGAGGGTCAAAAGAGGAAGAGGCGTTGGCACGTGAAGGAGTTGCCCGAGTGGGGAGCCGAACGCTGGCTTATCTTGAAACGGGTGACGATGGCGGACCACTTGTTATCCATCATCACGGTGGGCCATCCAGCCGCTTGGAGGCCTTGCTCTTCGATTCCTATGCAAGTGCCCATGGGCTGAGGTTTGTCTGTGTTGACCGGCCTGGTATCGGTGGGTCCGATCTTCAGCCAGGGCGCACCTTCGAGTCATGGGCGAATGATCTCCAGGCATTGGCTGATTCCTTGGGTGCACAGCAGTTCGCGGTGACCGGCTGGTCTGAAGGAGGGCCGTGGGCTCTTGCCGCCGCAGCCTATCTGGACCCTGGTCGCCTTGCCCATGTCACATGCATTGCTGGTGCCAGCTACGGAACGTTTGGAGATAACTGGGCTGTGAAGTACCAAAGCAGCGTGGATGCGCTTGGCGGGCGCCTCGCGTTGCACTTCCAGCCTGGCTTCAGGCTCATGTATGAACTGCTTGGATTGAGTGCTACCCACTTTGAAGCCAACTATCTGCAGGCTCTGAAGAAGTCGATGGGTGTCTCTGATCAGGAGGTCCTGGCAGATGAGCAGGTCTGTCAATCCTTTCTGGAGGCATCACGGGAATGCTTTCGGCAGGGCGTTGAGGGGCTTGTTGCTGACGCCATGATGCTCTACGAGGCTTGGCCGTTTGACATGACCAAAGTCACGCGTCCGGTCTACTTCTGGCAGGGAACTGATGACAAACTGGTGCCTGAACCCATCAATCGGATGGTGGCGGACAAGACCCCTGGTGCCATCTGGTGTTCCATCAGCGGAGGAGGCCACTTCATTGCTATCAGCCATGCGAACGAGATTCTTGCTCAGGTGGCCAGCGATCTTGCCAAGGCGCCAACCTGACACCACACAGCCGATGGCCCATCTGGATGGGCCTTGGCATTGATCGGGCCTTGATGACGCCTCGCGTACCCACGATCCCTGCAGCGCCCCGATCCATTCAGAAGGGCACGCCTCTGAAGCACCTGCTGGGCCAGGAGGCCATTGAGTGTCTGGCGAACAACCTGCAGATTGTTGATGCAGACTTTCCGGTTGGCCGATTCTGCGAATCCGCACGGGCAGGCATTGAGCCGTTGGCCATCATGCAGCGAGGATTGCATATCGCCAGGGCGCTTCGTGAAGTCCTGCCTGAGAACTATGAGGAGGCTGTTCAAGTCCTCATGGCTTCTTTGACGCCGGCGAAGTCAGAAGCAGAAGAGATGGGGCTGGCAGGCTTTTTCTATCTTCCACACAGCTGTTTTATTTCTGAGTATGGGCAGGATGGCCATCACAGCAGCGGCAACGACCCTTTTGAGACGTCGATGCTGGCTTTGCATGCCCTCACCATGCGGTTCACCTCGGAGTTCGCCATCCGCACGTTTCTGATCCAGCAGCAGGCGCGCACTCTGGAGAAGGTTGATCAGTGGATCACCGACCCTAATCCGCATGTAAGGCGCCTCTGCAGCGAGGGGACACGGCCACGACTCCCTTGGGGGAAACGCATTCCTTCGTTTGTGGCCGATCCGAGGCCAACGCTTCCCATCCTTGAATCTCTGAAGAACGATTCATCGCTTTACGTCCGCCGCAGCGTTGCCAACCACCTGGGGGACATCGCCAAAGACCATCCAGAACTCGTCTTTACCACCTGTGAGCGTTGGTTGTGGGATGGTGCCTCCGCTGAGCTGCAGTGGCTGATCCGGCATGCGGTTCGTTATCCCGCCAAGCAGGGAGATACACGTGCGCTGAAGATACGTGCAGCAGCCAAGGGCAGCGCATTGTAAGGCGCTCCACCATGGCCTGACCCATCATCCCAGCCATGCCATCCGAGCGATGACGTTCTTCTCCTTCCTTATTCCTCTGGTGGTGCACTACGTGCTGGTCGCGTTGCCCCTGGGCTTGGGGCTGCTGGCCTTTGCGCGGACACGCCCTGGCCGCAGGCGCCAGCGGTGGATCGTGGTGGCTGGCCTGTTGGCGGTTTTGGGTGGCGCGCTGGTGCTGCTCCAGGCCAAGGCGGCTTTGATGGGCGCGCCAGACGATGGCACCTGGTTCGTGGTGGTGACGGGACTGCTGCCGATCGCCTTAGGGGGCATCAGCCTGCTGCGCTGGTCGCGGCTCTGAGCCTCCCAAGCAGCCAGGCTGGTGACATCAGGGCCAGGTGATGCCGCAGACGCTCCTTTCCACCCTCTCCCGCAGTGAACGGCTGTCGATCGCCGGCACCTACACCCTGACGCTGCTGGAGAACCTCTGCATGCTCGCCTATCCGGCCATCACCGGCTGGGCGGTGGACGGGCTGCTGAAGGGCAGCTACCGGGGACTATCGGCGCTGATCGCCGTGTGGCTGGTGCACCTGGTGACGGCCTTCGTGCGGCAGCGCTTCGATACCCGGGTCTTCATGGGCCTCTACGCCCGCCTTGCCGTGCTCACCGTCGCTGAGCAGAAGCACCTGGGCCACGGCACGAGCATCGTGTCGGCGCGAGTCGAGATGATGCGCGACATGGTCGGCTTCTTCGAGGCCGACGTGCCGGCCATGTTCTCCCAGGTGGTGACCGTGGTCGGCTCGTTGGTGATGCTGTTCACCTACGACCTCCAGGCGGGATTCATCGCGATGGCGGTGCTGCTGCCGATGGGGCTCGTCAACGCCTGGTACTGGCGGCGCGCCCTGCGCTTGCACCGCGGCCTCAACGACCAGATCGAGCGCGAGATCGCGGACATCGAGGCGGCGCGCCCGCTGCGCCTGCGTCGCCACTTCGGCCGGGTGCGGCGCTGGCATGTGCAGCTCTCCGACAGCGAGTCGTGGACCTGGACCGTGACGGAACTCGCCACGATCGTGGCGCTGGTGGTGCTGCTGATCGACTTCACCCGATCGCAGGTGTTCAGTGCCGGCGCCATCTATGCCGTGCTCGCCTATGTGTTCGATTATCTCGAGGGCCTCGACAGCGCTCCGTTGATCGTGAACAACATCGCCCGGCTCCAGGACATACGGGCGCGACTGGCACGCTGAGCAACAATTGCTCCCGGCATGGGCTGAAGTGATGAGGATGGGATGGCACCCCCTTTCGTGCGCTGCTGACAGGACGTGGAGCGTGTCTGTTCAGCAAGTTGTTCGGTTGTCCGCTGTCATCGGTGTCGATGCTGCGTCATTTCATCTTTGCGGCTCAGACTGTGTGATGGTTGCGTGGTATTCATGCCATGCCAGCACCGGCTTTTGCAAGAATCAGTCATGAGTATCCCGGAGCAGGTTGCATGGCGAAAACTCTCAAAGCGTTCGGCTGGTTCTTTCTTGCGATCGATACGGTTGGATTGGCCTTCATGGTGCAATGGGCGCTGATGGCAAGTTCTCGAGATGGCGAGATAGCCTATGCCGTTGTCTTTCTGCTCTTCGCATTGGCGTTGGTTGGCGTGGGGGGTACGGCGTTGGCGTGCAGTGCAAAACGTGGGTCAGTGTTAGGGCTTTGGCTTTCGACACTCTTTTTGGGCATTCCTCCCCTCATCGTTGCTGCTATACGCATCAGCAATTCCATCTAGCGCCTCATGGATAAGGGAGGCGTTGATCATTCGGATCCGCTACAAGCGTGTGACCTCTCGTGCTTGAACTGATCGGTTGATTCTCCGTGCACCTACACCTGGCCACTCACGCTCCAGTCTTGAAGGGATCCAATCCTTTCGGTAAACGTTTCAACGGCCTGCGTTCTTCCTGCGGCTTAAGCTCAGCGGACCATCTCGACATTGGCCGCAATGACAGTCCTCGCTCGCTTCATTTACGAAGTGAAGCCGGGCCGCACCGGCGACTTTCTCGAGAAGCTGGCGCAGGCCGGTTCGCCCCGGTTCACCAGCCCTGTGATGCCGCGGGCGTTCAAGCTGTTCCGCTGCTCCGTGCCAGGGCCTGACACGGAGCGCCTGATCCTTCACATCGAATACGACGACATGGCCGCCTACGGCGCCCGAGCCGCCTACGAAGCCAGCAACCCGGAATGGCGGGCGCTGTTCGAGGCCACGCCCGATTCCCCCGAGCGCCTGCTTTCGGTGGAGCTGCTCACAGAGTTTCTGCCGCTCTGAGAGCAGGCCCCGAGCCTGCCAGCGCTCAGACCCCCGCCAGCACCTTCTCCTCCTCCTCCACGCTCACCACGCGGCCGGCGTCGCTGAAGCCGTCGATCTGGTCGAAGTTGAGGTAGCGGTAGAGCTGGTCGGAGAGGGGATCGATCTTGGCCGCCGCGATCTCCAGGTATTCGGCTGGCGTGGGAATGCGGCCCAGCAGCGCGCACACGGCCGCCAGTTCGGCGCTGCCCAGATACACCTGGGCGCCGTTGCCGAGGCGGTTGTTGAAGTTGCGCGTGCTGGTGGAGAACACCGTGGTGTTGTCTTCCACCCGCGCCTGGTTGCCCATGCACAGCGAGCAGCCCGGCAACTCCATGCGGGCGCCGGCGGTTTCGAACTTGGCGGTGTAACCCTCGGCGCGCAGCACCTCATCGTCCATGCGGGTGGGGGGGCACACCCACAGCCGGGCGGCGCTGGTGCCGGCCCCATCCAGCACCGTGGCGGCGGCGCGGTAGTGGCCGATGTTGGTCATGCAGGAGCCGATGAACACCTCATCGATCCGGTCGCCCGCCACCTCGCTCAGCAGCTTGACGTTGTCGGGATCGTTCGGGCAGGCCAGCACCGGTTCGGTGAGTTCATCGAGGTTGATCTCGATCACTTCGGTGTATTCGGCGTCGGCATCGGCGCTCAGCAGCTGCGGATCCGCCAGCCACGCCTCCATCGCCTGGATGCGGCGGGCCATGGTGCGGGCATCGCTGTAGCCCCTGGCGATCATGTTCTTGAGCAGCGCCACATTGCTGCGCAGGTATTCCGCCACCGTCTCTTCCGAGAGCTTGATCGTGCAGCCGGCACAGGAGCGTTCGGCAGAGGCGTCCGTTAACTCAAACGCCTGCTCGAGCTTGAGATCCGGCAACCCTTCGATTTCGAGGATGCGGCCGGAGAACACGTTCTTCTTGCCCGCTTTCGCCACCGTGAGCAGGCCCTTCTGGATCGCCACCCACGGGATCACGTTCACCACATCGCGCAGGGTCACGCCCGGCTGCAGCGAACCGCTGAACCGCACCAGCACCGATTCGGGCATGTCGAGCGGCATGGCGCCGATCGCGGCGGCGAAGGCCACCAGGCCCGAGCCGGCCGGAAAGGAGATGCCGAGCGGGAAGCGGGTGTGGCTGTCACCGCCGGTGCCCACCGTGTCTGGAAGCAGCATGCGGTTGAGCCAGCTGTGGATGATGCCGTCGCCGGGGCGCAGCGCCACCCCGCCGCGGGAGCTGATGAAATCGGGCAGTTCGGCGTGGGTCTTGAGATCCACCGGCTTCGGGTAGGCGGCGGTGTGGCAGAAGCTCTGCAGCACCAGGTCGGAGGAGAAGCCCAGGCAGGCCAGTTCCTTCATCTCGTCGCGGGTCATCGGCCCGGTGGTGTCCTGCGAGCCCACGGTGGTCATCAGCGGTTCGCAGCTGGTGCCGGGCCGCACTCCGGCCAGGCCGCAGGCCCGGCCCACCATCTTCTGGGCCAGGGTGAAGCCCTTGCCGGTGTCGGTGGGTGCCACCGGACGGATGAACAGGTCGGAAGCGGGCAGGCCCAGGCGGGCGCGCACTTTGTCGGTCAGGGAGCGGCCGATCAGCAGCGGGATGCGGCCGCCGGCGCGCACCTCATCGGTGATCGTGCTGGGCTTGAGCTCGAAGCGGGCCACGATCTCGCCGGCGCCGGCTTCACCCGCCGCGCGCTCGATCGTGCCTTCGTAGGGGCGGATTGTGATCACATCGCCGGTGTTCAGCGCCGCCACATCGCATTCGATCGGCAGGGCGCCGGAATCCTCGGCCGTGTTGAAGAAGATCGGCGCGATCTTGCCGCCCAGGATCACACCGCCGGAGCGCTTGTTGGGCACATGGGGAATGTCGGTGCCGGTGTTCCACAGCACCGAGTTGATCGCCGATTTGCGCGAGCTGCCGGTGCCCACCACATCGCCCACATAGGCCACCGGATGGCCTTTTGCCTTGAGGGCAGTGATCTGCTCGAGGCCGCCGGGTTGGCGCGTCTCCAGCATCGCCTGGGCATGCAGGGGAATGTCGGGGCGGGTGGTGGCGTGGGTGGCCGGCGAGAGGTCGTCGGTGTTGGTTTCCCCCTCCACCTTGAACACCGTCACGGTGATCGCCTCCGCCAGCGGCGCCTTCTTGGTGAACCAGGCGGCCTCGGCCCAGCTCTCCACCACCTGCTTGGCCCACGGGTTGGTCTCCGCCAGCTCCAGCACGTCGTTGAAGGCGTCGTAGACGAGCAGGGTGCCGCTCAGCCCCGTGGCGGCCTCGGCGGCGATCGCCGCATCGGCGTGGCTCAGCAGCGTGATCAGCGCCCCCACGTTGTAGCCGCCGATCATCGTGGCCAGCAGCCGGGTGGCCGCGATCGGATCCACCAGCGGACTGGTGGCCAGCCCCTGGGCCACGGCGCTCAGCCAGCCCGCCTTGACGTAGGCCGCCTCATCCACCCCCGGTGGGATCCGTTCGCTCAGCAGATCCAGCAGGAACGCCTCCTCGCCGGCGGGCGGCTGCTCCAGCAACTCGGTGAGGGCCTGGGCCTGAGGCGCCGAGAGCGGCAGCGGCGGCACGCCGAGGGCCTCACGCTCCGCAGCGGCAGAGCGGTAGGTGGCCAGCAGATCGGCGGCGGCGATGGGGGACGAAGCCATAGGAGAAGGGGTCATCCCTTGAACGTACGGGAGGCTTCCATTCTTTGCGGCCGCCGGACCGCCAACGGTGGCATCGGCTGCAGAACGGTGGCGGTAAGGGGGCGTGACAGCCGGCTTCTAGGGTGGGTCTTCGAGCGCCCCTCCGCCTGCCGCCATGATCCCCACCTCCGACCTCCATGTGGTGGAGACCCGGCCGCTGGTGGCGCCGGCGGTGCTGCACCGGGAGCTGCCCCTCGGCGAAGCGGCGGCGGCTGTGGTGGCCGGCGCCCGCGAGCGCATCAAGGCAATCCTGCACGGCCGTGATTCGCGCCTGCTGGTGATCGTGGGGCCCTGCTCCGTTCACGACGTGACAGCCGCCCAGGAGTACGCCGCTGCCATCGCCCGGGTGCGGGCCGAGCACCTCGATCAGCTGGAGATCGTGATGCGGGTGTATTTCGAGAAGCCGCGCACCACCGTGGGCTGGAAGGGGCTGATCAACGATCCCCATCTCGACAGCAGCTACGACATCAACACCGGCCTGCGCCTGGCGCGCGGCCTGCTGCTCCATCTGGCAGAGCTCGGCCTGCCTGCCGCCACCGAGCTGCTCGATCCGGTGGTGCCCCAGTACATCGCCGATCTGATCAGCTGGACGGCGATCGGCGCCCGCACCACCGAAAGCCAGACGCACCGCGAGATGGCTTCGGGTCTGTCGATGCCGATCGGCTTCAAGAACGGCACCGACGGCAGCGTCATGACGGCGATCAACGCCATGGAGGCGGCCGCCCGCCCGCACCATTTCCTCGGCATCAGCCGCCAGGGCCATGCGGCGATCGTGTCCACCACCGGCAACCCCGATGGCCACCTGGTGCTGCGCGGCGGCAAGGGCGGCACCAACTACCACCCGGAAGCGGTGGCAGCGGCGGCGGCCTCGCTGGCCAAGGCCGGCTTGCCGGCGCGGCTGATGGTGGACTGCAGCCACGGCAACTCCAACAAGGACTACCGCCTGCAGGGCCAGGTGCTGACTCAGGTGGGTGAGCAGCTGCGCCAGGCCTCCTGCCCGGTGATGGGCGTGATGATCGAAAGCCACCTGGTGGCGGGCAATCAGAAGATCCCGGCGGATCTCTCCCAGCTCACCTACGGCCAGAGCATCACCGATGCCTGCATTGACCTGGACACCACCCGCGAGGTGCTCGCCGGCCTGGCCGAAGCGGTGAAGGAGGCTCAGCGCCAGGCGCCCACCGGCGAGGTGCTGGCAGCGGTCTGACCGCCTGATGGTGTAGCTGGCACTCTCTAATCGTGAGTGCCAGATTGATGCTCTGCAACGAACTGTTCAGCTGGAACAGTCGCTGGAGTGAATCTCCCTAATTTGCCTTCACCACGTTGCAGGGAAGGCGGTATGTCTTATCTATTGCAATTCTGCGGATTGTCAGAGCCGCTGCAGATGTTCTATCTGGAGCAGACATCTTCCGCCGCCGACCACAGCGGCCCCGTCTTCGCAGGCTTTCGCCCCTTTCAGCTCGACGACCTGCTCGGTTGGGCTCTGGCCTCCTCGCAGCAGCGGGGCTGGGACCCTGAAGGCATTCAGCGCACCGTGCTGAATGTGTGGATGGAGCGCGCCGAGGTGATCCGTCAGTGGCAGCTGCGGCTGCGGGAAGAGCCCAGCGACCGGCTGATCGTGGCGGGCCTGGGCACCCGCGACGACTGGCGCCACCGCTGCGAGCGCATGCTTCAGGCCTGAGCGCCGAGCAAACTCCAGAGCAGGCCCACCGCCACCGGCACGGCCAGGTTGTCGATGCCCAGCAGGGCGAACTGCTCCAGCAGCATCGCCGCCGCCGCGATCGCCACCAGCGCCGGTAGCGATGGGCCCAGCCCGCCGCCTGCCTGCAGGGCCAGCCGCAGGGCCGCCATCACCGCCAGGCTCACCAGCCCCATCGCGCTGGTGCCCAGCAGTGATTTGCGCTGGCCGGCGATCGTCCAGCTCGGCGACGCGATCGACGCCCCCAGCAGGCCCGCCAACCCATCGCCGCAGGCCATCACCAGCACCCCGGCCGCCACCGCATCACTGCGCTGCGGCCAGAACAGGGCCAGCAAGGTGGTGATGGCGGCGCCGTAGGCCACGGTGCCGTAGCTGGCGCGGCCCACGTCCTCCACCGCCGGCAAGAGGCGGAAGCGGTGGTTGAGCGCCGCCGCCACGGTGACCGCCGCCGCCGCCGGCAGGGCGATCCAGCGCTCGATTCCCAGCCCCCAGGCGATCAGCACCACCGGGCCGGTGCCGATGTGCAGCACCTTGCGGCTCCACTCCGCCCGCTGCGGCCAGCGCGCCCGGGTCTGCAACGCCAGCAGCACCACCAGCGCCAGCCACAACAGAACGGCGGCAACCCCGAGGGCCTGCCGCCATTCCTCGCCCAGCCCCTCCCACCAGAGCGGCAGCGCCAAGGGCCTCAGGCGGCCTGCTGGAAGTTGCTCATCAGCCGCAGCTTCATGATCGCCTTGGCCTCCAGCTGGCGCACCCGTTCGCGCGACACATTGATCGCGCGGCCGATCTCGGCGAGCGTGAGCGGCTCGGAGCCCTCCAGGCCGAAACGCAGCTTGAGGATCTTCTGCTCCCGCTCATTGAGCTGGGAGAGCCAGGCGCCCAGGTGCTCCTTCTGCAGGCTGCGGTCCATGTGGTCCATGGGCTCGTGGCTGGCCGGATCGGCGATCAGCTCACCCAGGGTGCTGCGGTCTTCCTCGCCGCGGGCGTGGGCGTCGAGGGAGGCACAGGGAGCGCTCTGGGCGATCAGCTCCTCCAGCTCGCGGGGCTCCATGCCCATGGCATGGGCCAGCTCCAGCCGGTTGGGCTGGCGGCCGAAGCGGTGCGACAGCTCGCGGGTGATGCGCCGCATCTTCGAGAGCTTCTCGGAGATGTGGATCGGCAGCCGGATCGTGCGGGCGCTGTTGTCGATCGCCCGGGTCATGCCCTGGCGGATCCACCAATAGGCGTAGGTGGAGAACTTGTAGCCCATGGCCGGATCGAACTTGTCGACGGCGCGCTCCAGCCCGATCGCCCCTTCCTGCACCAGATCGAGCAGCTCGAGGCCCTGGTTCTGGTACTTCTTGGCGACGCTCACCACCAGCCGCAGGTTGGCGGCCATCATGCGGTCGCGGGCACGGGTGCCCATGCGGATCTGGTGCCGCTGCCGCACGGTGAGACTCTCTGGAGGCAATTCGAGCAGGCGTTTCATCCCCTGCACGTGATGCGCCAGTTCAATCTCTTCAGCCGCCGTAAGAAGTGGTACACGGCCGATGTTGCTGAGATACCAGCCGATCGAATCGACGCTCAAACGCCCACTGGACCGCTGTTGACCCACCCGCGGCGGTGGCTTGATGCCGCCGCCCGCAGCCGAAGCTGCAGATGTGGATCGCGGAGGTGTCCCCATCACCCCGGCCTCCTGCTAGTTGTGGCCGGAACATAGCAGAGGCATACCGATAAAAGGGTAATGAATCGGTTACTTTCGCCACAAATAAGTCGTCACATCTTTGTTTCTCAATTATTCGCGTGCGGCGTGGCTGTTGTGGTGGCCTGCGTTTCGCCACGTTGAGTGTCGGCCGCCCGCCAGGGGCAGCGGCCACCGCTGTGCGCAGACCCTGATCCGGGCTCAGGCGTTTGCTGCGGGTTGCAGCGAAGTGCGCCAGCCGTTGATCAGATCCAGCTGGGCGCAATGCTCCTCCCCTTCCGCCTGCCGTTGGATGAAGGTGCCGTCGGGTTGCATGTCCCAGGCGGCGACATTGTCATTGAGATACGTATCGAGCAGCCGATCTAGCACTAGGTGCTGGGCCGGATCCTTGATCGGTGCCACCGCTTCCACCCGCCGATCCAGGTTGCGGGGCATCCAGTCGGCGCTGCCGAAATACATTTCCGGTTCGCCGCCATTGCCGAAGCGGAACAGGCGGGAGTGCTCCAGGAAGCGCCCGATCACGCTCACCACCTTGATGTTGTCGCTCACGCCGGGCACGCCCGGCCGCAGGCTGCACATGCCCCGGATCACCAGCTCAACAGTGACCCCGGCCTGGGAGGCCGCATAGAGCAGGGCGATGATCGGCGGATCCACCAGCGAATTCATTTTTGCCCGGATCGAGCCGCCGAGGCCGGCGCGGGCATGGTCGATCTCACGCTGGATCAGCCCCTCCATGCCCTTGCGCAGCGTGACCGGCGCCACCAGCAGGCGGCGGAAGCTCTGCTGCTTGGAGAAGCCGGTGAGGTAGTTGAACAACTCCACCAGATCTTTGCCCAGGTCCTCGTTCGCCGAGAGCAGGCCGATGTCGGTGTAGAGGCTGGAGGTTTTGGAGTTGTAGTTGCCGGTGCCGATGTGCACGTAGCTGCGCAACCGCTCCTTCTCCTTGCGCACCACCAGCATGATCTTGGTGTGGGTCTTGAGGCCGAGCACCCCGTACACCACATGCACGCCGGAGCGCTCCAGCTGGCGGGCCCACTGGATGTTGTTGTCCTCGTCGAAGCGAGCCTTCAGCTCCACCAGCGCCATCACCTGCTTGCCGTTCTCGGCCGCCCGGATCAGCGCCGAAATGATCGGTGAATTCTTGGAGGTGCGGTAGAGGGTCATCTTGATCGCCATGACCGAGGGGTCATCGGCGGCCTGGTTGATGAATTCCTCCACCGAGGTGGCGAACAGGTCGTAGGGGTGGTGCAGCAGCACGTCGTTGCGGCGCAGCACCGCGAAGATGCTCTGGAAGTCTTCGGCCTTGAGTGAGCCATCTTCCAGGCGGCTCTTCTGGGTGCGTGCCAGGGCCGCGTTGGTGCGGCCGATGTGCGGTTTGTCCTTGAGCTGGGGCAGGGGAATGGCCAGCAGGCTCATCAGGTCGTCGAGGCCCAGGGGGCCATTGATCCGGTAGAGGTCTTCCGGCTCCACATCGGTGGCTTCCACCAGCTGCTCCACCACCTCCTCGGGCATCTCATCGGCCACCTCCAGGCGCACCACCTCGCCGCCCCGCCGCCGCTTGCGCAAGCCTTCCTGCAGCGCCTCCATCAGATCGTCCGCCTCCAGATCCCGGAGTTCCAGGTCAGCGTCGCGGGTGATGCGGAAGAAGTAGTGCCCCTCGATCGTCATGCCGGGGAACAGCAGTTGCAGGTTGAAGGCCACCACCTGCTCGAGCGGCACGGCGCAATACACCACGTCCTTGGCGTTGCGGCCGCTGAGCTCGGTGGGGATTTCCACGAAGCGCGGCAGGTTCTTCTGCGGCACCTTCACCCGGGCGAACTGCTGCTGGCCAGTGTCCGGATCGCGGATCAACGCCGCCACGTTCAGGCTCAGGTTGCTCATGAACGGAAACGGGTGCGCCGGATCCACAGCCAGCGGGGTGAGCACCGGAAAGATCGCCGTCTTGAAGTAGTCGTCGGCCCACTGTTTCTGGGCCTTGTTGAGCCGCTGGTAGTCGAGCAGGTGCACGCCGTGCTCCGCCAGGCTGCGCTTCATGTGGCCGCGATAGTGCGCCTGCTGCTGCTCCAGCAGCGGCCGCAGCCGCTCATGAATCGCCTGCAGCTGCTGCTTCGGGGTGAGACCGTCGTCGCTGAGGGTGTCCACACCCGCCTCCAGCTGCGACTTCAGCGAGGCCACCCTCACCATGAAGAATTCATCGAGGTTGTTGCTGAAAATGGCGCTGAATTTCGCCTGTTCGAGCAACGGCGTGCGGGGATCGAGTGCCTGGGCCAGCACCCGGCTGTTGAAGGCGATCCAGCTCAGCTCCCGGTTGATGTAGAGCTCCGGGGCCACCACTGGTTCACGCATCACCCACTGCCCTCAGGACCTGTGCCGGCACCAAGGTAGCCAGCAACCTGCATCACTTCTGTACAGCGGTTGCTTGCCTTTGCGCCCCGGCTTGGGGTAACCCAAAGGCGATCAGCACCGCCACGCCTGCCAGCAGCACGATGCTCAACCAGAACGGGCTCTTTTCGCCGATCAGTTCATAGGCCACCCCCGCCAGCGGCGGGCCGATGAAGCTGCCCAGGCTCTGCAGGCCCTGCAGGCTGCCCAGGGCAGCGCCCTGGCCGCCGCTGTCGAGCCGCCGCGACACCAGGCTGCGCAGGCTGGGGGTGACCAGACCGGTTCCCGCCGCCAGCACCGCCACCGCGACGAACACCAGCGGCTGGGCGGTGGCGGGGGTGGCCAGCGGCACCAGCAGCGTGCCGGCGATCACCATTCCCAGCCCCGCCATCGTGAGCCGCCATTCGCCGAACCGCTTCACCAGCGGACCGATCAGGCCCCCCTGCACCAGCGTGGCCACCACGCCCACCACCAGGAAGGCCGCGGCCGACAGGCCCGGCCCCCAGCCGAACATCTCCTTGAAATAGAGCACCAGCACGGCGGTGAAGCCGTTGAACGCCAGGAAGAACAGGAAGAAGGCCAGGCACAGGCGCCGCACCTGCGGGTTGCTGAACACCTTGCCCAGCTGGCTGAGCGGGTTGAGTTCGCGCTTGCGCGGCAGCGCCTGGCGTGCTTCCGGCGGATGGGTTTCCGGCAGGGCGGTGAGCACCAGCACCAGGTTCACCGCCGCCACGGCCACGGCCACCAGCAACGGCAGGGTGAGGCTGATCTCCGCCAGCAGCCCCCCCAGGGCAGGGCCGAGCATGAAGCCCACGCCGAAGGCCACGCCGATCAGGCCGAACGCCTTGGCCCGCTTCTCCGGTGGGCTGATATCGGCCAGCACGGCACCGGCGGTGGCGGCCGTGCCGCCGCTCACGCCATCGATCAGCCGCGCCACGAACAGCAGCGGCAGCGGCCAGGCACTGCCCGCCGGCCAGGGCACCGCCAGCGTGAGCGCAAAGCCGCCCAGGCCGAGCACCGAGCCGGCCACACAGCCGGCGATCACGGGCCGCCGCCCGAAGCGGTCGCTGAGGGCGCCGATCAGAGGCGTGAACAGGAACTGGGCCAGGGCGTAACTGCCCGCCAGCAGCCCCAGCGTGCGGCCATCGCTGGTGAAGCTGGCCAGCAGAAAGGGCAGCAGCGGAAACACGATGCTTTCGCCCAGCCTGTCGTTCAGCAGGGTGAGAAAGACGCAGAAGCGGGTGGAAGGGCGCGGCCAACCCATGGCATCAACGCGCGGCAGTGCCCATACCTTCCCATGGGAGCCCTTAGCCGCGGCGCCAGCTGTGGAAGCGTTGCAGCAGCGCCAGGGTGCGCTGGGGGGCGTGGGCCCGTTTCCAGGCTCCGGCGGCGTACTTGCTGGCTTCCGAGAAGGTGGGGTAGGCGTGGATGGTGGAGAGGATGCGGCCGAGCCCGAGCCGCCAGCGCATCGCCAGCACGAATTCCGCCAGCAGTTCGCCGGCCTGCTCCGCCACGATCGTCACCCCCAGGATCCTGTCGCTGCCGGGCGGGGTGAGCACCTTCACGAAGCCGGTTTCGGCGCTTTCCACGATCGCCCGATCCAGCTCCTGCAGCGGAAAGCGGGTGATCTCCACCGCCACCCCCTGCCGGGCGGCCTCCGCTTCATTCAGCCCCACCCCGGCCACTTCCGGATCGGTGAAGGTGGTGCGCGGTATCACCCTCCCATCGACCTGAAAGCGGCGGAACGGGGCGAACAGGGCGTTGACACTGGCGTACCAGGCCTGGTGGGCGGCGGTGTGGGTGAACTGCCAGGGGCCGGCCACATCGCCGGCGGCGTAGATGTTGGGGAAGAGGGTCTGCAGTGCGCCGTTGGTGTCGATCGTGCGGCCAGTGGGAATGCCCAGCTCCTCCAAGCCGTAGCCGCTCAGCCGCGCCTGCCGGCCGATAGCGCAAAGCACCTCATCGCACAGCCGTTCGCTGTGCACGGGCGCCCCGGCAGGGCCGGTGCTGATCAGCACCACCTTGTGTTCGCCGTCAGGCTGCCCGCCGTCAGGTCCCTGTGGGCAGCCTGGGGCCGTCGGTGCCGCCGCCGCCGGCCTCCGCTCGAAGCCCCGCACCGTGCAGCCGGTGAGCACCTCCACCCCGTCGGCTTCCAGGGCCTGGAGCACCAGCGCGGCGGCGTCGGGGTCTTCGCGGCTGAGCAGCTGCGGGCCCCGCTGCAGCAGGGTGACCCGGGCGCCCAGGCGGGCCAGAGCCTGAGCCAGTTCACAACCCACCGGTCCGCCCCCCATCACCACGAGGCGCGGCGACGCCACTGGACAGTCGCGCAGGGCCTGCCAGAGGGTTTCGCTGGTGAGCAGACCCACCGCGTCGGCGCCCGGCAGATCCGGCAGCACCGGGCGGGCGCCGGTGGCCAGCACGATCGCGGGCGCCGTGAGCCGTTGCTCCTCGCTGCCGTCGGCCCGGTGGATCGCCACGGTCCAGGGGTCGATCAGGCGGCCATGGCCGCGCAGCACCTCCACCCCCAGCCCTTCGTAGCGTTCGGCGCTGTCGTGGGGGGCCACCGCCGCCACCTTGGCGAACACCCGCTCCAGCACCAGCGGCAGCGACACGCTGGGGTTGTGGGGGGTGAGGCCGTAACGATCCGCCCGGCGCATGCGTGCCGCCTGGCGGGCCGTGGCGATCAGGGCCTTGCTGGGTACGCAGCCGGTGTTGAGGCAGTCGCCGCCCATGCGATCGGCCTCGATCAGGGTCACCTTCGCCTTCACGGCGGCGGCGATGTAAGCCGTGACCAACCCCGCCGCGCCGGCGCCGATCACGATCAGGTTGCGATCGAAACGGGCCGGACGCCTCCAGGGGCGGTAGAGCCTCCAGCGCTCCCAGCCTGCCAGCCCCAGCCGCGCCAGCCAGGGGAAGGCCCCCAGCAGCACCAGCGACAGCAGCAGCGGCGGCGTGAGGATTCCCTCGAGGCCGCGCAGCTGCGCCAGCTGGGTGCCGGCATTCACGTAGACGAGGGTGCCGGCCAGCATGCCGATCTGGCTGGCGAGGTAAAAGGTGCGGACGGGCAGCGGCGTGAGCCCCATCACCAGGTTCACCAGCACAAAGGGAACCACGGGCACCAGCCGCAGGCTGAGCAGGTAGAGCACCCCGTCGCGGCGCAGGCCCGCCTCGATCGGCGCCAGCCGCGCGCCGAAACGCTGCTGCACCGGCTGGCGCAGCAGGGTGCGGGCCAGCAGGAAGGCGATCGTGGCGCCGGCGCTGGAGGCGAACGACACCAGCAGGGTGCCGAGCCCCAGCCCGAACACCGCCCCTCCGGCCAGGGTCAGCACGGCGGCCCCCGGCAGGGAGAGCCCGGTGATCAGCACATAGGCGAGGACATAGAGGACGGCGCTGCTGATGGGGGCCCGCTGACGCCAGGCCAGCAGGCCGGCGTGGGCCTCGCGCAGGGCGTCGAGGCTGAGCAGCCGGGGCAGGTCGAACAGGAAGAACAGCGCCACCAGCCCTGCCAGCGCCAGCATCAGCAGCCAGCGCCCGGAGGTGCTGCGGCCGGGACCGCCCTGGCCGGCAGTCCGCGTCAAGCCGCCAGCGCCCCGCCGCAGCTGGAGCCGCTGCCGGCGGTGCAGCCGAAGCAGTGGTCGGCCACCTGGATCGGGTCGCCGCTGGGGTCACGCCGCAGCAGATCACGCAGGTGGGGGCGACCGGCAGGATCCGCCGCGGCGGCAGGACCACCCGCGAGCGTCAGGCCCAGCTGCTGGTTGAAATCACAGTCGTAGAGGTGGCCCTGCCAGTCGACGCTGATCAACTGGCGGCACATCACTTGCTCCAGGTTGGCGTCGCGGTGGCTGCGGCGCAGCAGCTCCAGGTAGCCCTCCAGCTGCCCCTGGGCGCTCAGCACCGCCGCGAACCGCTGCACCGGCATGTTCGCCAGGGCATAGAGGCGGTTGAACACCACGCCGTGGTCGGCCGCCAGCACGCGCCGGTAGTCGGCCTCCAGCGGCTCCTGCTCCGGCGGCAGCACCGGTCCCTGAGGGTTGAACACCAGGTTCAGCTCCAGGCCCGTGCCCGGCTGGCCGTAGCCGAGGGCATTGAGCTGGCGCAGGCCGTCGATGCTGCGCCGGAACACGCCGGAGCCCCGCTGGCGCTCCACGTTGTCCTGCAGGTAGCAAGGCAGCGAAGCCACCACCGTGACCCCCTCTGCGGCCAGAAAGGCGGCCAGATCCTCCTGGCCCGGCTCCTGCAGGATCGTCAGGTTGCAGCGGTCGATCACCTCCACCCCCAGGGCAAGGGCGCGGCGCACCAGGTCCCGGAACTGGGGGTGCAGCTCCGGTGCGCCGCCGGTGAGATCGAGGCAACGCACGGCGCGGGCCGCCAGCACCGGCGGGATCAGCGCCAGGGTGTCCACCGTCATGCTTTCGGTGCGGCTGGGCCCGGCGTTCACATGGCAGTGCACGCAGGCCTGGTTGCAGCGGTAGGTGAGGTTCACCTGCAGGGTGTCGAGCCCCTGGCGGTGCAGCGCCGGGAAGGCGGTGGCGGCCAGGGCGGGCTGGATGGGGCTGGGGGACGGGGCGGACATCGCGCGGCTGGGGTCAGATCGTGTCGCCGAGCACCTGACGGCCTGCGGGCCTGGCGCCGTGGCCACCGAGCGGCTCGACGCTGACCGACACGCTGCTGGCCTGGCTGGTGGGGGAGGTGGGAATGGGCATCGCCACATGGCCCCTGGCGTCGGGCACGAAGGGCACACAGCCCACCAGGCGGCCGTTCACCTTGGCCCACAGCCGGTAGGTGTGATCAGGCGGCGGCGGCGGCAACCCGTCCACCAGCAGCATGTTGTGGCTGGGGTTGCCGGTGACGATCACCGTGCCGCTGGCGGCCCCCGCGCCCGCCATGGCCCGCAGCGGCATCTGCCGGCTGACCGCGCTGAGCGGCGCACCATTGGCTAGTTGCTGCTGCAGCTGGGCCAGTTGGGTCTGGGTGCGGTGCAGCTGCACGCCCACCGCCAGCAGACCGAGGCCGAGCGCGGCGGCGATCAGGCCGGGCAGACGTGGCGTGGCCGGGCGCGCCAGCAGCCGCTGCCGCAGGGCAGCTGGCGGCGTGCTGGTGGCGGGCAGGGCCAGGGGCAGCAGCTCCAGGGTGGTGCTGAATTCATCGAGCCGCTGGCGCAGGGCAGGTTGCTGGCGCAGGAGTTTGGCCAGCTGGACGCGCTCCGCTTCGTCGAGGTCGCCGAGCGCGTGGCCGGCCAGCAGGGCCTCCACGTCGAGTGGTTCGCCTGCAGCGTCGTGGTGGCTGAGCGGGTGGTCGCTGCTCATGGCTGGGGGTGGAAATCGATCAGCAGCGTCCGCAGGCGGATCAGCCCCTGCCGGGCGCGGGTTTTCACGGTGCCGAGCGGCAACTGCAGCCGTTCGGCGATCGCCGACTGGCTCAGGCCCTCGTAATAGGCCATCTCCAGTACCTGGCGCTGGTTGGCGGGGATCGTCTCCAGGGCGGAGCGCACCCGCCCGGCCAGGTCGTCGGCTTCGGCGCAGTCCTGCGGGTTGCGCACGGCGGCCGGGAACAGCTGGGACGACCAGCGTTGCACCAGTTGCCAGCGGTTCTGGCGCTGCTGGATGCGGTTGAACGCCATCGAACGGGTCATCAGCAGCAAGTAGGCCAGCACCGGGCCCCGCTTCGGGTCATAGCGGCCCTGCTGCCAGTAGCGCACGAACACGTCGTGGCAGAGGTCTTCGGCTTCCTGCGGGGAGCGGCACAGGCGCAGCGCCAGCCGGTAGACCGGCGCGCCGCAGCTGTCGTAAAGGGCGGCCAGATCCTGGTGCTGCCCGCTGCCGGCAGGCAGGGGTGGTGTGGCGGCGGCCTCCGCTTCGGAGCGGCTCACGGGCACGGTGAGGGTGGATCGGAACGGCATGGTGGGGATACCGCTGACTTCCCGGATCGGATGGGGCGGGGCCAGCGGCGTTGGCCAGCGGCGGCCGGCAAACCGCCGCTGCCGGTCACCGGTATCCCCTCCGCACCCTTTGGCCTCGAACGTTCCGTGATCACGTTTTCCCTTTCCAGCGTCAGCCGCGCTGCCGCGGCGCTGGTGCTCAGCGGCTCCACCATGCTGGCGGCGCAGGCCATGGAGCCCCAGCAGCAACGGGGCACCTTCATCAAGGCCGAAGCACCGGTGAGCGGCGGCTTCGTGATCAAGAACGAGGGTGGCAAGCGGCTGCTGATGCTCAGCAGGGACTTCAAGACCAACGACATGGCCCCCGACCTCAAGGTGGCCTTCAGCCCTTCGGCCACCCCCCTGGCCGGCAGCAAGCCGCCTGCCTACCCGCTCAAGCCCGGCAGCTACACGGTGCTGGCGCCGCTCAAGGCCAGCAAGGGCGGCCAGACCTACGTGATCCCCGCCTCGATCGATCTGAGCAAGCAGAAGTCGGTGCTGATCTGGTGCCGCCAGTTCAACGCCACCATGGCCTGGGCACCGATCCAGCCCGCGAAATAGGCGCCCGGAGGCGCCATGATCGGCGCCATGGATGCGGCCCCGACCCAGCTCAGCCACCTCAACGCCAGCGGTGAGGTGCACATGGTGGAGGTGGGCGACCGTCCCGCCAGCGATCGCCGCGCCGTGGCCGAGGGCTTCATCGCCATGGATCCGGCGGTGCTGGCGCTGGTGCTCGAAGGTCGCGCCGCCAAGGGGGATGTGCTGGCGGTGGCGCGGGTGGCGGCGATCCAGGGCGCCAAGCGCACCTGGGAGCTGATCCCGCTCTGCCACCCGATCGCACTCACCGGCCTGGAGGTGCGCATCGAGCCCAGCGCCGATGGCCGCGGCCTGCGCGTCGAGGCCGCCGCCCGCACCACCGGCCCCACCGGCGTGGAGATGGAGGCGCTCACTGCCGTGCAGGTGGGCCTGCTCACCCTTTACGACATGGTCAAATCCGCTGATCCGGCCATGACCATAGGCCCGGTGCGGCTGTTGAGCAAGACGGGGGGACGCCACGGCGCCTGGTGCCATCCCGACGCCGTGCCCTCCTGAGCCGTCACCCCCGATGAGCAGCAGCGCGGCCCCGCTTGAGCCCTACCCCCGCGAAGGCCTGCCGTTGGAGGAGGCCCGCCGCCAGGTGCTGGCCGCGCTCACGCCCCTGGCCGGCAGCGAGACGCTGCCGCTGGCGCAGGCTCTGGGCCGGGTGAGTGCGGTGCCGGTGCTGGCGGCTGAAGCGGTGCCGGGCTTCCGCGCCTCGATCATGGATGGCTACGCCCTGGCCGCGGCCAGTGTCCCGCAGGTGGGACACTCCTGGCGCCTGGTGGGACGCTCGGCGCCGGGCGCCCCCTACGCCGCGCCGCTGCTGGAGGGGGAAGCGATCCGCATCCTCACGGGTGCGCCGCTGCCGGAGGGGGCCAGCCGGGTGCTGCCCCAGGAGCTGGTGGAGGCCGATGGCGAGCGCCTGAGCCTGGTGCGAGAGGCGGGCCCCAACCCCTGGATCCGCGCCGCCACCGAAGAGGCCGCACCCGGCCAGGAACTGCTGGCCGCCGGGGTGCGGCTGGGCCCCGCTGATCTGGGCCGGCTGGCCAGCTGCGGTGTGGCGACCCTGGCGCTGCGGCGCCGGCCCCGGCTGGGGCTGCTGATCAGCGGTGATGAGCTGGTGCCGGCCGGCAGCCCGCGCGCGCCGGGTCAGATCTGGGAGAGCAACGGCACCCTGCTGGCGGCACTGCTGGCGCGCCTGGGGGTGGAGGTGGCCGAGCAGCGGGTGGTGGCCGATGCTCCCGAGCGCCTGCGCGCCGTCCTGCTGGAGCTGGCCGCCAGCTGCGATGTGGTGGTGAGCACCGGGGGCGTGTCGGCGGGCGACAGCGACTGGATCCGGCCGCTGCTGGCGGAGCTGGGGCAGGTGAGCTTCTGGAAGCTGTTTCTCAAGCCCGGCCGCCCGTTCGCCTTCGGGCAGCTGCAGCGGCTCGGCGCAGACGGCACCGTGCCGTTGTTCGGGCTGCCCGGCAATCCGGTGGCCGCGGCGATCACCGCCCTGCAGCTGCTGGTGCCGGCGTTGCAGGTGCTGGAGGGGGCGCCGGTGCAGCCGTTGCCGCGCCTGAAGGTGCGGCTGGCCGCGGAGCTCAAGCGTGGAGCCGGCCGCCCCGAGCTGGCCCGCGCCCGGCTGCAGGTGGGCCCGGAGGGGGAGCTGCTGGCGCTGGTGGAGGGCAGCCAGGCCTCCTCCCGCATCGGTTCGCTCCAGGGCGCCGACCTGCTGCTGGAGATCCCGGCCGAGCTGGGCACGCTGGCGGCCGGCAGCGTGCTTTGGGCCCAGCTGCTGCGCCTGCCGATCTTCTGAGCGCCTATCTCAGTAGGCCGTGTTGCCGGACACCCAGGTGCCCACGCCGCCGCTCCACTCCCGCTTCCAGAAGGGGGCCTCGTGCTTGAGCGCTTCGAGCAGCTCCTGGCCGCCGCGCTGGGCCGGGCCGCGGCGGTCGGCGCTCACTGCCACCAGCACGATCGTGTCCCCTGGCAGCACCCGCCCCACGCGGTGATCCACACGCACCGCCCGCAGGCCATGGCGCTGGGCGCAGTCGGCGGCGAGGCGGGCGATCTGCGCTTCCGTCATGCCGGGGTAGTGCTCCAGCTCCAGGGCCTCCAGCGGCGCCCCTGCCGCCGTGATGCCCCGCACCCGGCCGATGAAATGGGCTTCGGCAGCAGCGGGCTCGGCGCCGCCGGCCGCCAGGCTCTGCTGCCAGGCGGCGAGCGTGACGAGTGGATCGAAGGGTTCCGGGTGCAGCTGCAGCTGCAGGGCGCCGGTGTCGGGGAGCGGATCAGCCACCGGCTTCAGCCCCCACTGATCGGTGGCAGGAAGGCCACCTCGGCGCCGGGCGCGAGCGGCTGGTGAACCCCGGCGAACACCTGGTTCACGGCCACCCGCACCTGGGCCGGCAGCGTCTCTCCCAGCCCCAGCTGCTGCCACAGACTCGCCGGGGTGGGGGCCGGAGCGCCGGCGGGCAGCTCCACACGGCGCTCCGCCCAGCCGGCCTGCTCCCGGAGCGCGGCGAACAGCCGCACGGTGATCACGGTGGAGTTCACGCTGGCGGTCACGGCCGTGTGGTCACCAGCACCCGGTGGCGATGGTCGGAGGCAACGCGACGCAGCCCCACGAAACCGGCCTCGCTGAGTGCCGGCGGCAGGTCGAGGCGGAAGCAGTCCTCCAGGTAGGGCTCGGTGCTCTTGAGCAGGGTCGCCAGCGGCGGCGGCATGGAGCGGATGGCCTCGGCGAGCCCGCTCACCCGCACGTCGCCATGCCCGTGCCGCTCCAGCCAGTCGGCGAGCCAGCAGAGGTTGCCCTCCTGGTAGGCGTGGAAAAGGGCGCGGTAGTAGGCGGGAATCTGCGTGGCCGGGTTGGTGCAGGCCTCCTGCAGCGGCTCCGCCTGGCGGCGCAACTCCTCCCGGCGCTGCCGCCAGGGGATGCCCCGGGTTTCGGCGGTGCGGATCATCATGCGCCGCGCCTGCAGAAACAGCAGCTGCCGCAGCGGTTCCACCGCCAGCACCGCAGCAATCAGCCGCCCCAGCGCCGTGCGGTCATCGACCCAGTTGGGGGGAGTGCTGGCGCCGGAGGTCATCGTTGCGCTGAACTCACAAGGCAGGACGGCCATCCTGCCGCTCCCGGTGGTGTGTTGATGCCGTTGTGGCGGCGCGCCGGATCGAGCCGCGTGGATCAGCCGGAGATGCGAAGCACCCGTTCGAGCAGATTCTGCTGCAGACGCAGCTGGGTGCGTAGTTCACCGATTTCGGCGTTCTGCTGGATTCTCTGGCGGCTGAGTTCACGCTCCAGCGTTTCAATCCGACGCAGCAGCATCAGTTGCTCCTCCTGCTCGGGAAAAGGGCGATCGCGGGGCACCATTTCACCTGGCCGGATGAGGGTCCACTTCCTTCCTCTCACCACAGGCTTGAAGACAGGCAACGACTGCAGCACCAGATCTTCATTGCTGTCGGTGCCCCGCGGCGTGCGGAACAGCTGCTGGAACGTTTCACTCCCCCACACCCAGGAGGGGGGATCTGTGCAGACCCAGACCACGGCATCCCCACTTATCAGTTCACAGAGCTGGAAGGTCGATCCGGTTTCGGCGGTGGTGAGGAGCAATCCGTGTGGATCGGTGCGGGTGAGCTCGGCAGGTGCTTGATACGCGCCAATGGCCTGGGGCGAGCGGCGCAGCAGCCGGGTCAGCAGGAGTTCGTCGACAGGCCAGAGATGGCGGGAGGGCAACGGCTGGCCTTCGTGATCCCGCGGCAGTGGCGGCTGTGCTTGCTGTGACAGAAGCTGTTCGACGTGTTGCTCAAGATGCAGAAGGCGCTCCAGCGGTGAAGGAAGGGTGCTCATCTCAACCCTCCTGCTGCCGGGTGAAGCGAAGCTCGATACGGCGCCGATCGGCACGATCGGTTGTGTCGGCCGGGGCGTAGGCGCCATCATTGGCGATCAGGCTGCCGGCGGAATAAGGACGGATCGTCAACCCGATCTTGCCTTCTGGATCGAGCCGGCTTTTGAGGTGATTGGCCACTGCCAGGGCGCGCAGTAGGCCGAGGTCGGCATTGGATCCCGCCCTGTAGCCGCTGAGGGTGGCGGAGCGGTTGGCCTTGGGCATCAGCAGATCAAGGTTGCTGGTACCTGGTGAGGGCTGGCCGTCAGTGTGTCCGATCACTTCCACACTGTCGATCCGGTATTTCTGGATTGTTTCAAGAATTTCAGGTACGCGTCTGTCCAAGGCCTTGATGAACTCCGGGCTCAGCACATAACTGCCGGTGGGGAAGCGAAAGGATTCGCGCTCCGTGAGCCGCACCAGTGGTGGCTTCTCGTTATCCGAGCGTGCAAGGGCCGAGATCGCAATGGTGAGCACCAGAATCAGAAGGCTGCTGCTGAGCAAATCGGTATAGCCAGTCCAGTAGTTCGTGTCATCTTCACTGGTGCGGCGAGCCTTACGGGCCATGGTCAGCGGCCCCCTTCAGCTCTGTTGTCGTTATGTGGCTCCAGTGCGCTGATACTGGCCACGCGGGTTTGCAAGTGATAGAGCTGCTGTAGCAGATCCTGGGAGATGGCCTTGGCAGAGAGCATTGGCTCACCCAGCTGAGACAGTGCGGCCTGCTGGCGTTGGATGGCGCTAGCCAAATCACCCTGTAGCTGTTGGCCCAACTGTTCAATCTTCAGGCGAGCCATTTGACTGCGCTCAGCCAGCACCTCATCACTTTCCATCTTGGCCTGCTGCACCGAAGTCACGAAGGCTGTGGTGAGGCCATCAAGGCGTTCAACATTGCGGTTCCAGTTGGTGAGGGCTGTTTCCAGCGCGGAAGCGAAGACCTGGCAACTCTCAGCAACGGATCCATCGATTGTGAGCCGGCTCTGCACAGCTTCGGCGATCTCGATGGCGAGTTTGCGGTCACGCATCACCTCCAGGCGGGTTTCGCGCAGTTGTTTTGCAGCTTCTTTCGTTGCTTGCGTGCCCACGTCCAAGCTGGTGCCGACCTGTTGCAGGGTTTTGATTTCGTTGTGGATCTCCTGGCTGGCCCTGCGGCAGGTTTCCAGTTCCCGCTCGGCGATTTTGGCTAGCAGTTGCCATTCATTCTGCGTGCTTAAAAGGCCATCGCGCACATCCACCAAGCGGGCGCTCAGCCCATCGCTGCTTGTCGTGAGCTGCTCACTGGAGTCGCGCAGGCTCTGCACGGCGTGTTGCAGGGTTGTGGCGAAGTCACTGTCGCGGAAGGCATGGGCAGCCTGAACGAAGTCTTGTCCGCTTTCATTGAAGGCATTGGCCACCGTGCCGAGTTGACGCACCGCGATCTGCGCTTCAGCCGCGAGGGTTGCATTCACATCAAAGATCTGGTTGAGCTTGGCGGCGAAGGCCTCGCCCATGGCCGTTTGCACAGCGGTGGAAATGGCTGAGGGCAGGTTATGGGTGGAAGCATTCAGATCTTGAATGGATTGGCGTAGGGGGGTGATCACCTGGTTGCCGAGTTCCAGGGGGAGCACCGTTTCCAGCCAGCTGCTCAAAAGGGCTTCGCAGCGCTCCAGGCAGCTCCTGGTGCCGGTCACCTGGGTCCAGATCAGAACCACGAGGCTGAGAAACAAGCCCAGCAGACTTGTCTCGAATGCCGTGCCCATCGGCGCCACAATGGCGGACAGTGCCGAGATGGTGTCTGCCGTGCTGGCGTTCTTCTCGAGTGCTCCGCTGATCTCACTGAGGCCAGCCGTGAGGCCCGCGAAGGTGCCCAGCAGCCCCAGGGAGATGAGGATGCCCGGCGCCTGCCGCAGCCAGCTCTGGGCGGCGGCGGCTGTGATGTTGCGTGTGAAGAAGGGCAGTGAAATCGTTTCGATCTCGCCCGCACTGAACTCAGCGGTGTCGACGTTGTCGACGTGGGTGAGCAGGGCGATGTAGCGCGTGCGTATCCTCACCAGCCGTTGATCAACCTTGGAATCGTTGAGGGAGCCGTCCTGGTGGAGCTGGGCCAGCTTGGTGGCCAGTGGCGTGGTGAGCCGCGCCAGCAGCAACGACAACCAGAGGGCAACCAATGCCACCAGCAGCTGAAGTCCAAGAACAACGCCTTTGGAGTGATCAATCAGCGCAGACAGGTCTGAAGCAGCGATTGGGTCGTTCATCAAGTCGTGGCGGCCGCTGCTGCCTGTGGTGGCGGAGGAAGTTCATGGTAGAGGCTGGCAGCGGGAGGTTGACTGATTGTTCGAGCGGTTAGCTCTGACATGAATTGAGAAGGTCTGCGCAGGAATCGCTAGGGTGAAGCTCTAGCTGAGCCCAAGTGGAACCGAATGGCCGAGGACGACAAGATCGTTCAATCGATCAAGTTTCTGCTCAAGAGCGTGAAGCAGCTCAGCGATCGCTTCCTCCAAGCCGATGCAGAGCTGAATCAGACCATTGCCGCCATCCATGGGGATCTCAGCGATCTGCGCGAACGCGTGGAGCATTTTCCCCAAGGCCAGCATGAAGGAGGGGCAATTGACAGCTCCACTGGTGGACGCTCAAGCCCACCCGAGTTGCCTGTACGGCCAGAGACTGCCAATCGTCTGATTCCTGTTCTCAATCTATCTGTGGCGGCCATTCTGGATGTTTATGGCAACACGCCCGTTTTGCTGGAGCCTTTTGCTCGGCCCTGTGGCGTGAGCGGCCGCACACTTAGCGGTGAGATCGAAGAGCTGGAATTGGAGGCCTTCGCCCAAGGCACCACATGGGCGCTTGAAACCCTTGACAACGGGTGGTTGCTGTTGCCGCGTCCCGGCACCTTGGGGCGCATTACCCAGCTGCAAACGTTGGGAAGGCTTTACGATGTCGACGGCAGCAAAGATCTGCCTGCAGTGCTGCACGTGATTCGTCCGGCGTCGGCTGAGTCAGTGGTGTTCGGTCGCCGTTGGCAGCTGAAGGCGAAGGGCGCATTGAGCACGACTGCGGACCCCCTCAACGCCAGTCCATGGGCAAAGATTGCGCAACTGGAGCAGCGCTTGGCGAAGCTGGAGGCGAATGCCTGAGGGTGATTCATCCCGGCACGATCACTGTTCCTTGCTTCACCACCTCCCATAGACCGCCAACCTCCCTCACTTCTGCCGGGACCTTCAATTCAGCGCTGGAGACGAGCTGGCGTTCATAGGTGAAGATCCCCTTGGCTGGTTGGTTTGTATTGAAGCTTTCCAGGGTAAGGAAGGTGGGGAACAGCCAGTTCCTTGTTTCCACAGCGATCAGTACGTAGCTCCCCCCTCCGGGGACAGATCTCAACTGTGTAGTGTGGCTGAGGGAGCCGCGAACCAGGCTGTCTTCAGATTCACTGGTGATATTCAATTCGGCGGTTGTAATCCTACGCAGTAGGCTTCTATCTCTATTCTGAGTGGCTGCTTGGAAATCCTTGATTATTATTTCCAAGGGTGTTTGAGTCGTCGATTGGGCGGGTGACTCTTGGTCTGCCTGTGTGAAGCCCGCCAGGTAGGCTGCAAAACCAGCAGAGGGGGAGGCACTCTCATTGGCTTGCGGGAAGAGTTGTTGGGGCCTTGATGATCCACCCGGCGACTTAATCTGAATGGCGAAACTGGGATCTGCTGTTGCAGATACTTCTTGACGCGTGGACTCTTGTGGCTTGTGCGATTCTTCAATGGCGGCTGCAAGCCGGATTAGCTCAGCCTTCATCTCGTGAACATCCGATTGGAGTTGTCGGATTGCAGAATTGTTTCTGGCCTCAGTTTGTTTGAGAGTGTCAATAAAAGGTGTGCTATCTTCGTCGTCTGAGCTTGTCGTATCAACTTGATCTGTGTGGTATTTGTTGGATTTGATGGGGTGGCCATCGGGCATCTCTGCTTCCACGCTATGCCTATCTCTTCTCCTGCGAAGGCTTCCCCAAGGGCTTGAAGTGCCATGATGGTTCACTCTGAAGACGACTAGATAAAGACCACAGAAAAGAAGGCCTAGTGCAATGATCGAGACAAGATACCATTTGGCGTCATCCTCCTTGGAGAGCTGTTGAATAGCCTGTATTGGATTGGTGGCGGTGGATTGAGTACTTTCTTGTTGAGTAGCAATTATATGCGCTTGTTCTCCCGTGCTATATGAGACGATGTTGCCTGGCTTGAGACTTGGACTTTGGCTAAGCATTAGAGAGGGCCTGTCTCCTTCGGCGCTAGCGTGTAATTGGGAATCACCGTAGACGGTAATAATTCCTGTCGCAATGAGTGCAAGAAAGATTTTGGCGCCCTTGGGCTGAAACCGATGCTTCATGATCTTAGGATGCAAGGAATAGAGGTTATTGCCTGGGAAATGGCTTCAAAAGCGTTCAGCCCATTGCCGTGACAAGGTGTTGATCAGAGCTCTTAGAGCGAGGACAAAGCCTGGCTCTGGCTCCAAATCGTTGATGTCTTTGTTCACGCGTTCAAGGCAGATTGCTCGAACTTGAGTCTCAACGTCACTCCAGAGTGTGTTGGGTGAAGTTAGATTGCTGATCGGCAGGAGTGTCGTGATTCTTGCGCTGCTCAACGCTGCATCGTAGTTGCTGACAAACTGCTTCAGCTCGCGAAGACTTCCTAGTGCGTAGCTTTCAACTCTGTCGATTCCGTTGAAGTCGACTCGATCAAGTGTCTCAAATACTTTGTCATTGACAACAAGTTCTTCGCCTGTGATCATTAGTTCATCGCGCGGATCAAAATCTCCCTGAAGGTTCACCCCGCTGCTGATAAGTCCACAGGATGTTTCATCCTTGAAGGCGCCAGACAGTGTTGTGCGTGCGGCACCCGTAGAGCTGGATTCAAAGCCTGCGCTTTTACTCTGCATGATCTCAAAGAGTTCATCTGCATCGCAGCCCGGTGAAAAGGAGCCGCTTTCATCCAGCCAGTTCAGGAATCGTGCGCCGTTGCCTCCCATATACACGGGGAAAGGTGCTTGCCTTCGAAGCAGGCCTTCATTCCCCAGTGCCTTGAGAATCAAGCCAAGGTAGTGATAGATCCCTCCGAAACTCACTGCCATGATGCTCACGAACTCGATCAGCTGACGCTCCTGATCGGCACGGTGAATTGGCATCCTGTCACGTAGAAGTTCATCAGACTCGTAGCGGAGGCAGTTGTCAAACCAGCTGTTGAAGTTTGGATCCTGTCGGAGTTTTGCGTCATTCTCGGAAATCTCGCCGGTGATCCCAGGTGCAAAAAGAAAGCGAATAAAAGTTGGTTTGTTCTGCAGTACGTTGGTGCAGATATTTCTGCCAGCAAAGGGAACGGAAACCTGATGCAGTAGGCGGTTTTCTTCCCAGATGCTGATGTCCGTGGTGCCACCCCCTACGTCTAGGCAAGCGGTGTGAACCATTTGTCTGTTCAGGTAGTTGCCAAAATAGCTGGCAAAGGCCACGGCTTCGGTCTGAAGACCAGCGGCCCCTCCTTCGTCCTTGAATGTCTGCCTCAGGCCCGTTAATGCGGAGAGTTCGTTGCATAGATCTGTCCAGCAACGGCGGTAGCTGCGTGCTTCGTTGGGGGAGAAGGCGCTTGGGTAGGAGACGGACCATGACACCTCTTTCGCCCCTGATGCGGCAGCATTGCTGCTGATCAGCAGTGCCATTTCCTTGAGAAACGGCTTTTGGTATTGCGGCTGACGCCATTTGAAACCTGTGCGGATGCTGGGTCCACGCAGGGCGTTTGCATTGGTACTCGGCCACTGCACACGGGCTTGATGATAGAGATCGGGAACTGAGCCTTTCACCTCTTGCCAGCCGTATGTATTCAGTGCTGTGGATGTGGGCGGGTTCGCTCCCTTTGGGAGCAGGACTTCTGGGATGAAGTATTTGTAGAGGCGGTTGAGCTGTGTTTCTTTCTCGGCAAGAGTCAGTGGGATCACCCGAGTGTCTAGTGGTTTACGGGCGGGTCCTGAACCATCGTCAACGAAGAAATTGGTAAAGGACGTCCCGAAGTCAATACCCACCCGCCAAGCGGCTGACAGGTTGGTGGCAGGTGGTGGTGGATTGACGGGAATCAGCCCGCAAACTTCTCCACGCTCGATAAGTTTGATCAGGTCTGGAAAGCGCCTAGCGGTGTAGTATTTTACACTTTCCTGCGCTTCTCGGCCTTTGTGAAGCTCATAGTCGTCAAAGCCGTCTACGGTGAGGCTTGAGCTACTGTCATCGCAGAAGATATAGAAAAGCTGCCAGTCTGTGTCCGCGATGTTTGGCCAAAGGGTAATGACGGGAAGATCCTGATCAATCAGGTTTTGTTCTTTGATTGGGAAGGATCGTGTCATTGGATAGGCCGACCGATTCCCTTGAAGTGGGAGCATCACCGTCACTTCCATCTCCATGCCGCTTCCGGTTTCCACCATTCGCAGCGTGCAGCGGCTGGCAAGTTCTGCGCTGCTGAACAAGTCTCGCATCCGCTCTCTCAGTGGCAGCAAGGGGGTGACGCGGCTGCCGTTCACCACTGGTCTTCCCTCTAGGCGGTTGGGCAGCCAGGAATTCACCAGCGCTGACTCTCCAGGTAAAAGGAAGAGTTCCGGCATGAACACGTCATCAGGTGTGAGCACCTCGATCTCGTTTCCGTACAGCCGTTCCAATTGCTGCTTGTCAAATCCCACTGATTCCAGCGTTGCAGCCTTGTACAAGGCAATGTCGTTGGCGGCCAATCCGAGCCGATTGGGCATCTCCGGATCAACCAGGATCACCGGACAGCTCGGGGTTTGATCCAGGGGCCGTAGCCGGCGATCACCCAACTCCAGGGTCGCCTGGCTCGGGCTGGTGCCACCCTTGGCAGCACGCCGCAATAGGGCTACCGCACTGGGATTCGTGGGCAGGCTTGCTACGGGGTTGTCTGAGAGGGTGGGATTGCTTGGCTTGCCGTCGATCAGCTGCCTGATGAAACGATTGAGCACGTCATCCATGTGTCCCGCCATCACCTGACTCTGCCGATCGGGAGCGTTGAGGAGGCCTTGGCTCAGGTAGTGGATCCAATCGGCCAGAGCCTTTCGCTGTTGATCGCTAAGGAACTTCGTTGGCACGCCGAAACGGCCGTTGGCCGTCCAGTTCATGCCACGAATGCCGGCGGGAAGGTGGACCGCAGGGCAGATCACCGTGGAAGGAGAGGTGAAGCCGATCACCACACCCTCCACCTTCAGCACGTGCAGGGTGTCCCAGGGGTTGCTGCGATCCGGCAAGGCATAGAGAGTTTGCTCACCGCTGGGTTTGGTGCTCATCAGGCTGCGTGCAAATGGCCCCACTGCTTCATCTTTCGTGGTGGCCAGGTTGGCGAGGGCCACCCTCTCTGCATCCAGCTTGAGCCCGAACATTTCCCACAGCCCCAAGGTGGCGATGCAGCCGAAGAGTTCCTCAAGCAGCGCTTCGCGGGTTGGGTAGCGGGGATTTCTCACGGATTGCTCAAATTGCAGCGCCCGCGACCACGGGGAAGGCAGGGCGTTGACTTGGCTGCTGGCCACCTCATACACCAGGGAATTGGCGATGGTCCCCAGTGTTCCCTGATCGCGCCCCAGCCACTCGCCTGATCGGGATCCGCCGGCCATGGCCGGATCGGTTTTGGGAAACCAGGGGTGAACAAGGATGTTGTTGTTGTCGGCGGCGGCGTCTTGGGCCATGGCGGGTCAGTGGCTTTGGTTGTGAAGGGTGGACTGGGCAGTAGCCAGAGATCAGATGTCGTCAGTAGCTGAGCCGCCAAAGGGTGTCTGCCAGACCGGCCACTCCGTTGTGGGGAATCTCCGCGGGGTTGAGCACATCCATGCGCACCTTGATGGCCTCAACTGTGTCGTTCGCTCCCTGGTGTGTGGGCCGAGCCGAGCCCTTCACCACCCGGTCGAGGGCATTTTCGTGGGTGTCGTTGCGTTCCAGCACCTGAGGGTTGAACAGCTCCTGACTGAAGCCGGTGCCGGTATTGCTGCTGAATTGTTGCAGCCATTGCAGCAGGGTTACAGTGTATGCATCGATGGCTCTCTTCAATTCCAGCTCCTCAGTGCTGGAAATGCTCGGACGCCCGGCCCGGGTGCCGCTGGCCTTGCCACTTGGCTGGAAGAACTGACTGGCCCAAGGAGCGCCGCTGAGGAAGGTGGGCATCGCCATATTCTGCGCGGCATCAATTTCAAGACTGAAATTGTTGAGCCAGGCCACAGCAAACCGCGCCGATCGGGCCATGGCTTCACCTACCTCTTGGTTGTCGGGAATGTCGTCCCAACTGATCTGATTGACAACGGCTCGACTCAGGAAGTGGGCGTAGCAGCCCGCTGCGGCTGGAGCAAGCCCGTGGCGCATGCCGAGAGCGGCCAGCAACTCAACAACGTGGGCGGAATTGTTCTGGCTGAGGCCGCCGATGCTGAAGCCGTAACGGGCCTTGATGTCGCTGCCGATCAGGTACACCTGATCGAAACAGGTGGTGCCACTGGTGCGTAGATACTGCAGAGCCGCATCGGTATTGAGCTGGAAGTTGCGGGCTTCCGCGTGAACGCCAGTGTCTGCCTGGGCTTGGCCGTCGAAGTCGAAGTAGGGGAGTAGCAGCGAGGCATTCACGCGCACGCTGCTCAAACCCCGATCCTGTAGCCAACTCTTGAGCATCTGACCCAGGGTTGGCACGCCGGAGGCGCCTGTGCCACCAAAGACACTGCCGAACAGGTGAATCACGGGGGCTTCACCACCGCCAGCCGCTGATTCGATATCGCTCAGCATCTGTTTCCATTGGCCCGTCTGGGCCTCACTGGCGATGTCCACCCGGCTCATCACCGCTGAGCCGATCGGCGGCCGGCCACGGAATCCCACGTCGAGCTCAACGGTTTGCTCTTCTGGTGGAAACAGGCAATCGAACAAAGCGGCCAGGCCGCTGGCCTGGGTACGAAGCACTGGCTTGGGAAACACCTGGGCCAGGCTGATGCCACTCGCCGCACTGCCCAGAGGGCTCCAGGTGCCGTAGTGGCGCACTTCGCCACGAGCGAAATCGCTTGCCCGATGACTCAGCAACTGCCGCATCTTGCCGTAGCGATCAATGGCCGTTTCCGCGCGAGCCAGCAGGGTGCTCTGTAGATCCGGTTCCACCAGGAAGGTGCCGAGGCGAACGGTGTTGTTGGCTTCGTTCTGCAGCAGGCCGCTGGCATGTAGGTGAGTGAGGGCTTCCAGGCACTTGGCACCACTGCCGCCCACACCGATGGCAAACAGGCTCATCTCAACGACCTCCGAAAAGTTTAACGGCACCGGGCACCACCAATCGGTAGCTTCGCGGGGATCCAAGCACTGTGGGTAGCCAGAACAGCAGGGCCACATCAATGACGACAAACAGGATCAGCACCAGCCAACCTGTGGGTGGCACAGGGAAGTAGTTGATCGCACTTCCCTCAACTGGCGACTGACCCTGCAGCTGCCAAATGAATACCGTGAAGAACAGTTGATATAAGCAACCGAGCAGCACCAAGACAGTGGCGGCTGTCCACCACAGAGGCCGCATTCGCCGAACCTCAGCGCCGTTGCGCGGCCGTGCCCTGCTCGTGACGATCAGCCAGAGCAGCAGCGCGATGATGCAGCTGATCCAGAGCACGGTGAAGGAAGGGCTGCTTCCGCTCTGGAGATAGCTGTTCAGGTCAAGTCCATCTCCCCCCAGCAGCCCGGCGAAGAGGTTGAGGAAGATCCAGTTCTGCCCGATGAACACCCAAAGGAGGCCAAGGAAAAAGCTGAATCCCAGCCAGATGTAACGAAGTGACGGCATGAAGAGAGTGGATGTCAGATGTGCTGAAAGGCGAAGCAAAGAGCAGCGGCAGGAGCCTTATTGGGCGATTGTGCCTGTACCTGTTGGCCAAGGGTGGTCATGAGCAGCAGTAGGCCTTCGGTTTTTTCTTTGGCATTGGTGGCTTTGGGATCATCCTTGTCCCATTCGATCCACCACTGCTCGGGCAGGCTGCCGCGTGGGATCGTGGCCCGAATGGCCCCAGCTGGGGCTGAGGGGGGGATCTCCAGCTCCAAGCGGAGGTTGGACCCTGCAACGCTCATGCTTTTGAGGCTGATTCCGCTTGGATCGGTGCTGTCGTTCGGGGAAAGCTGGATCCGCTCCAGCTTCACCAAGCCGAGATCAGGCCGGGTGACGCCGCCGCTCCAGGGTTGAATCGTGGCCAGGGCAATCCCCGTGGAGCCATCCCTGAGCTTCGCGAATCGGTATTGAGAATGACTGGAAGGGTTGTATGTGTTGCCTCCCAGGCGTAAAGGCTCGCCAGAGCGACCAATAGTCTGAGGGATCAGCGTGGCCGAGTTGATTGTCAGAGTCTTGGGTTCCGACTGCGCATCAAGAATCGAAAGTTGCTGACTGCTCACCCCCTTGAGGGCCATGTTCTTGCGAATCTCCTCCAGGACCTCTCTCACCTGAACGGCATTGCCGGTGGCCAGCAGGTACACAGGCCGGTCAAGCTTGCCGCTGAACACTGGTTTGCCGCTGGCATCAAAGACTTGCCCCTCAAACGGCAGCTTCAGGGCCAGAATCCCGGCGGAAGCGCCTTTGCTGAGATCCGTGCGGATGGCACCGATCAAGGTGGAGATGTCGTTCTGATTCACTTCCAGGTCGCTCACCAGCAGGCGCAGGGGGGTGGCACCGGCGGGAGCGTTGACTTCCCACAAGGTCTGAAGGCTTGAGGCCACGGCGGGAAAGGGTGCGCACCCCTGAAAGAAGCAGGGATTCCTGGCGGCTGTGACGGATTCGCTGTTCAGTGCCTGCGCCGTGCCTGCGCCGATTCGGTAAGCCCGGGCGGATAGGCCCTGCGTTTGGGTGGAGAGATTGATCGACTGCAGCAGGCTGAGCCAACGGCTCGCATCGCTCGCGCGGGCATGGCCGAGCATGGAGCCACTGCCATCGATGCCGATCAGAATCTCTTTGGCATTTGTGCCCATGCCTGATGGCGGCCCTGCCCCCGTGACTGGGGGTGAACTTTTCGTATTTTGATTGGTCTTCGTGGCTGTTCCGCTGTTGGGTGACGCACTATGTTCGACGCAATCCGGCATTGAGGCACCTGTGCAGCTTGCCAGCAGGGGCAGAATGGCCAAAAGGGCCGCCAGGCCTTGAGTGTTCACAAAGGTCATCTGTTTCCCAGGGCGACCAAGCGAAGTGTGACCAGCACCCTGATCAACTCCTAGACCAACACAACGATAGGCGGAGATGGCCAGCAGGAATG
This sequence comes from Synechococcus sp. CS-1333, assembly GCF_025128015.1. NCBI lineage: Bacteria > Bacillati > Cyanobacteriota > Cyanophyceae > Synechococcales > Synechococcaceae > Synechococcus > Synechococcus sp. CS-1333. Next base: position 11,195 of record NZ_JAHLYO010000009.1, on the reverse strand, counting down.
TGCCTGGGTGAGCGGAAGGCCATGGCCGGTAGCTGAGCGAATCTTCAGCCACAGAGTTGTAGGGGTTGACTTTTTGGTGTGGTCATCTCTGCTGGTGGCGCCTACTGGAACACGAGTGGTTGCTGAGTTATTGTAGGGCTTGTTGTGAAATCTAGTGTAGATAATTGCAGCATCAGGCTGTGACGAGTGACTTCTTTGCTGTTGGGGTTCTGATCGCCTTCACGTGCCTCCATCCTGCGACGTTGATGCCCCAACTTTCGCCTTCCCGTCTCGCAACCCATGTCTTTGTGCGTTTATGGGCTTAACGGTGGATAGCGACATCCAAAAACCTGAGGTGAGGCTGAGCGCCTTCGGGTTGAGTTGTGCGGGGCCTGAAGTGTAAAAATCTGCCGCTGGTCCTGATGAGAATCCATTGGTTTGCGTGGACTCACCTCCAGCCACGCTTCACCGAATGAGGCTCTTCTGTTCATTGCGGCTCTTGTTCCTTTGTCTGCGATGCTCTGCGACTTGGTTGTGCTCAACGAGACACTTCTTTGGCTCAAGCACTCCATCGCTAGCTTCATTGCCTCCGGCCTAAGATAGGCCGCAATTTCGTGACAGTTGCGGATCGGCTACTTCCTCTTCGGTGCAATGGTGGTCAGTACTTGCTGATCTTGAGAAGAGCTTGCTTGCAGCTTCCCGCAGCCACTATGCCAAGGACTTCTGTCGTTGGCATTCTTCAGATGGCCAGCATCAGCATTTTCCAGGAGCCGCAGCTACTTGCAAAGCTTCCGTGCACTTGCCACGCCCTGGAGGGCAGCAATCATCATTGGTGCTGGTGCTGGTGCTGGTGCTGGTGCTGGTGCTGGTGCTGGTGCTGGTGCTGGTGCTGGTGCTGAGGAAGCACTGTTGCTCTTGTTTTGGCCAGCATGAGCTGCTTATGGCTATTCTTCGAATGTTATGCCGGCTCTGGGCTACCTGCCTGATCGCGCTCAAGTGGTGTTGGCTGGAACGCCAGGATTGGTTTGATGGATGGCAAGCCAATGGGCTTCTGCCACATGATCGACTTCGCTAGTGGAACTTCCGCTTAGGCCGCCGCCCATGCGTGTTCTATTGTTGAGGCCTGCAGCCAAGTGCAGCGAGGCCTTTTGTGAGATCCGTGCTAAGCCCACCTGGACTAGGAAGTCGCTTGGCTCACGCAGAATGATCGGGTGGAACTCTAGGTCTCTACATCAATCAATTAGGGTGGCCGTACGCGACATCTGTTGGCCACATGTAGTACCGCTTCTGCGAAGCAGCTGCCGCAGACTCACCTCAAGTAGAGGTGGAGTTTGCACCGGGATCAATGCTTCAGCGGATTGCTGGTGAAGCTGCCTCCCTTCTTCATTTGCCTCTGCAGGCTATTGTTGTTTCTTGTAGTCCCATATCTTCCAGTTGCCACCTTCCTGGCGAAACGTGTATCGATATGTATCAGTTGAGTTTGTTGGCTTGGTTCCTTTGGGGCTGTGCAAGGCCATGTCTTGTGTTATTGAAACGGTGACCGATGGTTCATCGGTATCCCTGGAGAAGTCTGTTATGTTGTTGATTGTGTTGCTTGCATAGGAGTAGTGGCTGTCATTCTCCTTCAGCCAGTCAATTGACCCGCCCGCCTTGGTGATGTCGTTCCAAAGGGGGCCGTTGGCAACATAGGCATCCACCGCTTGGCTGATGAATGGGGGGGCAAAGACTCTGGGCTTGGCGTCAAGCCAGCCTTTGATAAGGGAAAAGGCCTGTTCTTGTGTCAGGGCTTCGGCTGAAGGTTCTTGGTTGGTTGCCTCGCTGGACACGCTGGGCGTGTAGGGCTCGGTTTGCGCTTTTGGTTCGCTGGTTTCCCCTGGTTCTCGAGGCTCTGAATGTGTGGGCTGCTTGCTAGGTGGGTTGGAGGGGCTCGACTGACTTGTGAAATGACTCCTAACGACGCCCAGGGTTCCAGCAATGCCAGCCAGCACGATGAGCAGAAGCCAGGCCCAGCCTTTAAGTTTTCGCCTGGATGCGTGGGCTGCTGGTGAGTGCTGCGCTGAGGTGTAGGGCAGAGGCGGTGGTGGTGGAGCGAAGTTGCCGGCTTGCGTGTGGGTGGCTGGAGCCAATGTCTCCAGTTCTGCCAAGAGGCGTTCGGCTTCTTGGCTTGCGGCTTCAATGTTGCGGTCGTTGTGGTTGCTCATGACATGCTTGAAATGCCAGGCTGAATTCCTGTGGCTTCAGTTCAGGCGATGCTTTTGTAGGCGGTCTGCTGCTCTGAGAATCCAAGACACTGCTGTCAGATTCTGACCCATGTGACGCATTTTTCCGCGCGTGAAACTTTCTCATGCTGCAGCTTAGTGGGGCATGAGTGTCTTTGCAAACGCCGCCTCATGCAATTCTCCTTTTTGTTGGCTCTAGGTTGCTTGTTTGCCTGGGCCTTCAGGAGAATTGCTTGTCTGACTTCTTTCTTTCCGGCTGGGCCTCCGCACTGTCTAGTGTCGGCATCGAAGCACTGGCGTGGCGCTTGGATGTCGATTGCGTTGAGTTGTTGTTGATGTTCTGGTGCGCGGTGATCTTCCTGGTGGATTGCCCGAAGCTCCTGTCCCGCCGCCCGCAAGGCCAGGCCCCCGCCCACCACTGCCTCTAGATTTCCGCCGATGACGATCGCTCTGATGACGCGTTCTTTCCCTGCCGGAAGCTTTTGGCCGCGCGTCCCCGCACTGACCCTGGCAGCACTCACTGTTCTATTCGCTACCGCCCGTCCAGGGTTCACCAGCAGCACCCCCAGCTCTGCCAAGGACGGGGGCGTGCAGGCCGTGTTTGCCACGCAGCAGGAGGCCGAGGCAGCAGCGCCTCGCTTCGGTTGCAAGGGGGCCCATCGCATGGGCAACGTCTGGATGGCCTGCGCCAGCCACCCTCCCGCCGGCGGCAGCCAGAAAGGCGGTCAACAGAGTGGCGGCCAGCATGGCGGTCACTCGCATTGATGGACGACTCCGCGTGCGGCGCCAAGCCGAAGCTGGTGGCCATCGGCATCGCCCCCCTGGGGATCATTTCGATCGGCATCGTGCCGATGGGGGTGGTGAGCATCGGTGTGGTGCCGATGGGGGTGATCAGCCTCGGGGCCGTGGGCATGGGGGTGATCAACCTCTGCGTGGTGGGGATGGGGGTGGTCGTGGCCGGCGTCAATGTGATGGGCGTGTGGTGGACGGGCCTTGAGGGCATGGGGCCATTCCGGCAGGGGCCGATCCCGGCGCGCGTGCACCATCACCACGGCGCCGCGCCGCCGCCCGCAGCCCTGATGGCCTACCCCAGCAAGGAAACGGCGCTGCAGAAGGCGAAGGAACTTGGCTGCGAAGGCGTCCATGCCATGGGCGAGATGTGGATGCCCTGCAGCGAACATCCCGGCGGCCACGGCGCGCACTAGGGGCCTCAGCCTTTGGCGCCTGCCCGCAGAAAGGCTTCGGTCTGGGCTTCGTTCCAGCTGATGCCGCCGAGCCAGCGGCCGATGGAGGCGGCGATCGCCGCGGCGGTGAGCAGCCAGGGCAGCACGGCGGCATTGCCCTGCAGCGTGAACACGAACAGGCCGCAGAACAGCGGGGTGCGGCAGGCGCCGCTGAACGCCGCGGCGGCGGCGACCGCGGCCAGCGCCGCCTGCTGCTCCGCCGGCAACTGCTGCAGCCAGGGGCCCACCAGCACCGCCCCCAGGCTCATGGAGTCGTGCATCAGGCCGCCCGGTGCACCGATCGCGATGCTCAGCAGGGGCCCCAGCAGCCGCGGCAGCGGCGCCCACCAGGGGCTGTCGGCCGTGCCGGCCAGGGCCGGGCCGAGCGCCAGCGAGCCGTCGTTGAGGCTGATGCCGGCGCTGGCCACCGCCAGCAACGTGAACAGCGCCGCGATCGCCACCGCCAGCGGCAGCCCCCTGGAGCGCAGCCAGGGGCCGAGCCACTGGGCCAGCGGCACCAGCAGGCGCACCAGCACCACCCCCACCAGCGCCGCCAGCACAGTGATCAGCAGGGCCAGCGGCAGCAGCTCGGCCGCCATGGCCACCGCCACCCCTTCCGCCAGGCGGGCGGGCTGGCCCAGACCCGTGGTGAACAGGGTGCCGATGCCGGCGAGCACCAGGGTGGGCATCACCAGGTTGAAGCCTGACACCGCGCTGAGCTCTTCGAGCGCGTAGGCGGCGCCCAGCAGCGGGGAGCGGAAGGCGGCCCCGAGACCGGCACCACCGCCGATCGCCGCTGTGAGCGCCAGCGGTAGCTGCTGCAGCGGCACCAGCCGGCGCCGCAGCGCCAGCAGCAGGGCCGCACCGAGGGCGGCGGAGGGGGATTCGGTGCCCACGCTCAGCCCGGCCAGGTGGGTGAGGGCCAACAGGGGCAGGCGGGCCAGCTGGTGGCGCAGCGACAGGGGGGCCAGGGCGCGCTCGCGCTCGGCGTCGCTGCGGGCTGTCTGCAGCGCCATCACACCGGTGAGCCCACCACCCCGGCCCGCTGCCAGCGGCCCCCAGGCCAGCAGCACAAACAGCAGCGTGGCCCCAGCCGGCGCGAGCACCAGCAGGGGATCCAGCGCCCCGTCGCCGCCGAGTGGCCAGAGCCGCTGCAGCTGGAAGCCCAGCTCCGACAGCCATTGGTAGGGCAGTTCCGCCAGGCCGATCAGCGCACCGGCCAGCAACAGGCAGAGCGGGAAGGCGAAGCGGTTCATGCCGGGGTGAGGCGGGTGTAGGAGCAGACCAGCAGCCCCAGCACCAGCGCCAGGGCGAGCAGCGTGAGCGCCAGCGGCAGCTGGGAGCTGGCGGGCAGCACGGTGGCGATCAGCACCAGCAGCCCCGTGCCCTCCTGCTGCAGGAAGCCGGTGAGCGCGGAGGCCTGCCCGGCCTGGGCGGGAAAGGATTGCATCGGCATCGCCAGCCCGATCGGCACGAGCACACTGGCGCCGAAGGTGATCACCAGCATCGGTAGGAACAGGGAGAGGGTGTCAAACCAGCCGCCCAGCCCCAGCCCCACCATCAGCAGCCCACCGAGCAGCATTGCCCCCAGCCCGAAGCGCAGCAGCCACGGCTGCCCCCTGGCCACCACGAACCGCACCACCATCAGCGCACCGGCGATGTAGGCCACGGTGAGCCCGAGCGAGAGGGAGCCGAAGCCCGCTGCGTCGAAACCGAAGCGCGTCTCGTAGATGAAGGGACTGGCGGCGTCGTACAGGGCGATCATGCCGGTGGCGACGGTGGCGATCAGCGACGGCAGCAGGAAACGGGCATCCACGGCGAGCCGCAGGTAGCCGCGGCCGATCGCCGCCACGGATGGACGGGTGGCGGCCGCCGCCAGCTCCCGGCTGAGCGACTCTGGCAGGGCGCGGGCCAGGTAGAGGGCGGTGGCGAGCCCCAGCGCCGCCACCAGCAGGAAATCCACCCGCCAGCTGGTGGCGCGCCCGATCAAGCCGCCCACGAAGGGGGCGAAGCCGAGCGCCAGCGCGAAGCTGATGCTGGCGAAGGACATCGCCCGCGCCAGCTCCCGGTTGCTCAGCACATCCCGCAGCGCCGCCCGCGACACCGAGGTGCCGCAGCCGGCCCCGATCCCCTGCACCACCCGCAGCAGCCGGAACGGCTCGAAGCCCGGCACCACGGCCAGCAGCAGGCTGGCGGTGATGAACATCCAGAGCCCGGCCAGGGCGATCGGCCGGCGACCGTGCCGATCGGAGAGCGGCCCCCAGACCAGCTGGGAGGCGCCGTAGCCGAGTGCATAGGCAGTGACGGTGGTTTGCGTGGCGGCGGCATCGACGCCGAAGTCACTGGCCAGCTGCGGCAGGGAGGGCAGATCGATGAACAGGCCGGTTTGGCCGAGCGCCGCACCCAGGCACACGTACAGAATCACCGCCAGGTTGCTCATCCGCCCTCACCCGCTGAGGGTTGCGCTGCATGCCCCACGAGGATCCCGCCGTCACTGTCGATGTGCTGCAGCGGGTGAAGCCTGGCCGCACGGAAGCCTTCGAGGCGGCCCTGAGCGAGCTGGTGGCCGCCGCCCGCCGCTGTGAGGGCCATCTGGGCGTGAATGTGTACCGCCCGGTGGATGAGCACGATTCCACTTACCGGATCGTGTTCAAGTTCGCGCGTCTCAGCCAGCTGCGCCGCTGGGAGGTGTCGCCGCAGCGCCAGGCCCTGCTGGCTCGCGTGGCGGAGCACACGCAGGAGCCACCGCAGATCTCCGTGCTGAGCGGGCTGGAAACCTGGTTCACCCTGCCCCGGCAGCCGGGGGTGCCGCCGCCGCCCCGTTACAAGATGGTGGTGATCACCACCCTGACGATTTTCCTGCTGATCAACCTGATCAGCCTGGTGCTTTCGCCCCTGGTGCGGGAGCTGAACCCCCTGCTGCGCACCCTGCTGGTCACCGCCTCGACGGTGACCCTGATGACCTACGTGGTGATGCCAAGGGTGACGCGGCTGTTCCGCCGCTGGCTCTACCCGCGCGCCTGAGCTCACACCTGCCGCCGCATCTGTTCATAGGCCTGGCAGAACGGTTCGCCCAGTGCCTGCCGCAGCACCCGGTCGGCGGCGAAGGCCTCCAGCGCCTCCTCCACGCTGCCCGGCAGAGGCCGCGCCCGGCCGATCGGCGGATCGGTGTAGGCGTTGGCATCCTCGCGGGGGCCGGGATCGAGGTTGCGCTCGATGCCATCGAGGCCGGCGGCCAGCACCGCCGCCGGCAGCAGGTAGGGGTTGGCGGCGCCATCGGCGAGGCGCAGCTCGAGCCGCTGGTCGTCGGGGATGCGCACCATGTGGGTGCGGTTGTTGCCGCCGTAGCTGATCCAGCCCGGTGACCAGGTGGAGCCGGAGGTGGTGTGCAGACCGCCGAGCCGCTGGTAGCTCTCGGCCACCGGGTTGGTGAGTGCGCAAAGCGCTGGCGCATGCTCCAGCAACCCGCCCAGAAACTTGTAGGCCAGCGCCGACAGGCCCAGCGGCCCGCGTGGATCGTGGAACAGGTTGTGGCCGTCGGCGTTCCAGAGCGAATGGTGCAGGTGGGCGCCGTTGCCGGTGAGGGAGGCGAATGGCTTGGGCGAAAAGCTCACCCGCGCGCCGTGCTGCTCGGCCATCGCCTGCGCCATCACCCGGAAGAAGGCATGGCGGTCGGCGGTGACCAGGGCGTCGGCGTAGGTCCAGTTGAGCTCGAACTGACCGTTGGCATCCTCGTGATCGGCCTGGTAGGGCCCCCAGCCCAGGTCGCCCATGCCATCGAGCAGGCCGCCGATCAGCGGGTACTGCCGCATCAGCGCCAGCTGGTCGTAGCAGGGCTTGCTCTGGCTGTCGTCGCCATCGGCGATCGCGGCGCCGCCGGGCTGCAGCAGGAAGAATTCCGCCTCCACACCGGTGCGGAAGTGGTACCCCAGCCGCACGGCCCGCTCCAGCTGGCACTTCAGAACCCAGCGCGGCGACTGCTCCAGCGGCAGGCCGCCCACCTGCAGGTCGGTGGCCACCCAGGCCACATCCCGCTGCCACGGCAGCACCATCAGGCTGGAGGTGTCCGGCAGGCCCAGCACGTCGGGGTCGGCGGGGGTCATGGCCAGCCAGGCGGCGAAGCCGGCGAAACCGGCACCGGCGGCCGCCACCTCCTGCACCGCCGCCACCGGCACGAGCTTGGCCCGTTGCACGCCGAACAGATCGGTGAACGAGAAGAGCACGTGGCGGATGCCGCGTTCGGTCGCGAAGCGGGCCAGGTCGGTCATCGAAGCGGTGGGGGTGAAAGGGATGGGGGGTCAGGGCCGGCGTCAGTCGTCGCAGAGCCGCTCCAGGGCACTGCGGATGAAGGCCTGTTCGGCTGGCGCGTCGCGGGGGTTGCCAGCGCGATGGCCCAGCACCGAATCGATCACCGCGAAGTGGGCGCCGGCAATCTGACGGGCTTCGGCGGCGCAGTCGTCGGGAGGGAAATAGAGGTCGTGGCTGCCGGCGAGCACGGTGGTGCGGGCGCGGATGGCGCTCAACGGTGCCGGCAGGGCGTTGGCCAGCCAGGCATCGAGCATGGCGATCAGGTCGTGGGGATCATGGCGCCGGTAGGCCGGCAGCCAGCTGCGCTCCACCGCCTCCTCCACGCTGGCGATGCCCTGCACCAGGTGCCGCCCCTCCTTGTAATAGGCCTGGCTGGCGGCCCAGCTGGCGTAGATCAGCGCGAAGGTGCGCAGACCCTGCTCGGGCCTGGCGCGGAAGCGGTGGCCGTCCCAGGCCGGATCGGCGGTGAGGGCCTGGCGCAGGCTCAGCAGGAACAGGCGGTTATGCGGGGTGGTGTGGGCCGTGCCGCAGAGGCAGAACAGCCGTTCCACCGCCGCCGGGGCCAGGGCGCCCCAGTGGTATGCCTGCTGCGCCCCCATCGACCAGCCGTACACGAGCGCCAGCCGCTCCACCCCGAACAGCCCCTGGATCAGCTGCTGCTGGGCGCGCAGGTTGTCGCTGTGGTGGATCACCCAGCCGTCTTCCGCCAGTCCCATGGCGCTGTTGCTGGGGCTGCTGGAGCGGCCGTTGCCGAACTGGCTCACCAGCACCACGCACCAGCGTTCCGGGTCGAGGATCGGGCCCACCACCCATTCGATGTCCTCCGGCCAGGCCCCGTAGGAACTGGGGTAGAGCACCAGGTTGGAGCGCTGCGGGTTGAGCGTGCCGTACACCCGGTACGACAGCCAGGCATCCGGCAGCGCCTGGGCGCAGTGGAAGCGGAACGGCCCCAGCGGGAAGTGGCGGTCGCCGCTGGACGCCGGGGCGCTCAAACCGGCTGCGGTTGGAGGGTGGGGGCGGCGGGCAGCTCCAGCAGCGACGGATCGGCCAGGAAGCGGCGATGCACTGCCAGGTAGCCCGGATCCAAATGACGCAGCTGGGGCGCCAGCCACTGGTGGGCCGCCGGCAGGGCATGGAACGGCACCGAGACGAACAGGTGGTGCTCTGCGTGGAACGGCATGTTCCACATCAGCCAGCGCAGCGGCGCCAGGGTGCTGGTGGTGCGGGTGTTGCTCAGGCCGTTGGTGCCGGTGTCGCAGCCGCCGTGCTCGGCCAGCAGCACGAAACGCAGCAGCGGTTGCCCCAGCGCCAGCGGCAGCAGCCAGTGCCAGAGCAGAAAGCCGTTGCCCCCCGGCACCGACAGCAGCAGCAGCACGCCGTAGACAGCCGCCTGCTTCAGCAGGGAGCTGCGCACCGCTGGCGCCGCATCGGCGGGGATGTAGGGATTGGCGCTGAACTCACCGCGCAGGCCGCGCAGATGGCCGCGCAGCTTGGCGTTCCACCAGGGCAGGCCGCTGAGTTCAAGCAGGTAGGCCCAGCGGCTGGTCGGCGGTTGGTCTTCCAGTTCGGGATCAAGACCCGGCTGGTGGGTGTAGCGGTGGTGCCACTGGTGGTAGCGGCGGTAGAAGTCGGCGTTGTAGAAGCTCAGCACCCCTGCCCACCAGGCCACGGCGTCGTTGACGGCGCGGCTGGCGAAGGCGGTGCGGTGGCCGCATTCGTGCATGGCGCAGAAGGCGAAGGCCAGGCCCCAGCCGCACAGCAGCAGGGCCGGCAGGCGCAGCAGCAGGCTGAGCCGCTCGTCGCCCCACACCCAGCCCGTCGCCAGGATCAGCGCCGCATGGGAGAGGGTCTGCAGCCAGCCGGCCCGATCGGAGCGGCCATTGAGCTCGCGCAGCTCAGCGGCGGGGATCAGGGCGCTGGCGTCGTTTGATGGGGTCGCCCCTGGATGGTCGTCCACGGAAGGGGTCGCCGCTGGATGGTCCACAGCCGTCATGAGCCGAGCAGTGCCGTGCATTCCAGCGGCTCCGTCCGGCTGCCGCGAGGCTGCAGCTGCTGCTGGATCCGTTGGGCGAGGTGATCGGCGTCGCCGCCGATGCCGCAGAAGCGGCCCGAGCCCCAGGTGTGCAGCCACGGCAGGCCGATGAAATAGAGCCCCTCGGCCTGGGTGATGCCCCGGTGGTGCACCGGTTCGCCGCTGCCATCGAACACCGGCACTTCCACCCAGCTGAAATCGGAGCGGTAACCCGTGCACCAGATCACGGCGGCCAGCGGCTCCTTGTAGAGGTCGATCAAGCTGAGCTCGCGGCTCGGGGCAGGGCGCCAGCAGGGCTGGTACGGCGGCTCCAGCGGCGCGCCGAGGCCGTTGGCGGCGATGTAGGCGTCGATGCTGGCGCGGATGCGGGTGTACACGGCATCGGCCGCATCCAGGTTCGCGGCCAGGTTGTCGGCAAAGCTCAGGCCCGCTGTGGTGATCAGCTCCAGCCGGCCATGCAGCACCATGCCTTCGCTGGCCCGCTGGCGCAGGTCGATTTCGCGGCCGCCGTCCCGGCCCGTGAGGTAGTGGTTCGTCTTGTGGCGGACGGCGCGGGGATCGTCATGGGCGTCGATCGGGGTGTCGTAGACCCCCATCCGCTCCAGCCACTCCACCACGTCGCGGCCGCGGTAACGGCGCGGCGAACGGGGCGCCGAACCCACGCTGAGGTGCACGCGACGCCCGGCCAGGAAGAGATCTTCGGCGATCTGGCAGCCCGACTGACCGCTGCCCACCACCAGCACCGGGCCCTCCGGCAGCTGATCGGGATGGCGGTAGTCACGGGCATCGAGCTGGAGCACCTTGCCGGGCAGCCGCTCGGCCATCGGGTGGCGGCGCGGGTGGTGGTAGGCGCCGGTGGCGATTACCACCTGCTCGGTGTCGATCACGCCGGCGCTGGTGAGCAGGCGGTAGCCATTGCTGCTGGGCACCAGCCGTTCCACGCTCACCCCCTCCCGCACGGAGATGGCTGAACGTTCGGCGAAGCGGCGCACGTAGTCGACGATCGCCTCACGGCCCATGAAGCCGTCGGGATCATCGCCGTCGTAGGGGAAGCCGGGCAGGCGGCACTGCCAGTTGGGGGTGACCAGGCAGAAGGAATCCCAGCGCTGCTGCTCCCAGGCGTGGGCCACCCGGTGGCGCTCCAGCACGAGCGCCTCGATGCCCCGTTGCTGCAGGCAGCTCGCCACCGACAGCCCCGCCTGGCCGCCGCCGATCACCACCACCGGCGCCGTGACGGGGGCGGCAGCGCCGTCGGTTGCCGCGCCCTGCGCAGGTGTGCCACCGGGAGATGCAGCGATGGTCTCAGCGGCAGAAGCGGCGGGTGAGGTGGAGGCTGACCCCACGGGCAGGCGGCGAAGGGGAGGAAGAGAAGGAGAGGAAGAGAAGGAGAGGAAGAGAAGGAGAGGAAGAGAAGGAGAGGAAGAGAAGGAGAGG